>NZ_JBPQTQ010000005.1:0-73305 GCF_051386415.1 Streptomyces sp. URMC 129 | reverse complement strand
GTGGAAGCCCCGCACCGGCGGCGCACCGGCCGCCCCCGGGCCCCTCAACGGCACCTGGCTGCTGGTCACGTCCGGGGCGCCGGGCGCGCAGGGGCCGTGGGGCCCGTACGGGTCGCGGACCAGCAGCAGGAAGCCGGGGCCGAGCCGGCCGGCCAGCCGCTCGAAGTCCAGCGGCGGCAGGTGGCCGCGCGGGTGGCGGCGGCGGGCCGGGGCGTAGAGCACGGCCAGCACGCCGTCGGGGATGCCGAGCCCGGCCCGCAGGCGGAGCACGTCGTCGGCGCTCGCGGTGTGGAAGACGTCGGCGGCGGGGGAGCCGTACTCCAGCGTCAGGTAGTCGGCCGGGTAGGCGCCCTCCCAGGCGAGGGTGGAGTGGCGGTTGGCGGAGAGGCAGTAGTCCCAGCCGTCGATCTGGCGCAGCAGCCGGGGGATGTCGCGGCCGGGCGCGTCGAGACCGGCGTGGGCGAGGGGGGTGCCGCGGTGGGTCTGGAGGCGGAGCTGGCCGGGGCGCCGGACCAGGGCCGGGGGGAAGCCGGCGCTGCTGACCAGGTAGCGGGCGCGGGCGACGGCCGTCCAGTAGGGCGCGGTGCCGGGGACGAGCCGCCGCGCCCCGGCCGGGAGCGGGTGCCGCTCCGGTCCGGGCGGGGTCACCCAGGCGGTGCGGATGCGGGGGGCCAGCTCGCGCAGCTTCGCCTCGATGGCGGCGGGCTGGCAGGCGTGGCCGCCGCTGCCGCCCCCGGCGAAGACCGCGAGGCCGGGGTCGAGCGGGCGGCGCAACTGGCAGCGGTAGTGCGCGCGGAGCAGGGCGGCGCGCAGGCGGCGGCCGGTCCGTTCGCGCATCCGGCGGGCCAGGCGGTGGCCCGTCCACAGGATGTGGAAGGCGCGGCGGGCGCCGAGGCGGAGCAGGAGCTGCCGCAGCCCGGCGCGGCGGTGGCGCCGGCCGCCGCCGATCGCGGTGGCGCCGGCCGCGGCCCGGTGGCGGCGGCAGAGCGCGGCGCCCAGCCGGAAGAACTCGGCGCGGTCGGCGGCGGGCACCAGGCCGCGGGTGCGGTAGACGGTGCCGAGGTGGTCGACCATGCGGCGGTAGAGCGCCGGGCGCCAGCGGTCGCCGCCGGGGACCGCGGCGAGGCGGGCGAAGAGCCGTTCGTACTGGGCCAGGATGTCCAGGTGGCCGCGGCCCGCGTTCCGCGCCCGGCCGCCGGTGCGGCGCCCGCGGTGGTGCACGCAGACGCGGTCGAGGACGGCGATGGAGTCGGCGGCGGCGAGCGCGGGGTAGAGGAAGGGGACGTCCTGGTAGTGGCCGGGCGGGAACCGCAGGCCGTGCCGGGCGAGCAGGTCGCGGCGGTAGGCGGCGGACCAGGCGACGGGCGGCAGGCGCAGCAGGGCGGGCCGGTGGGTGAGGGGGAAGGCGGCCGGGCCGTGCTCGGCGAGGAGTCCGGGGGGTGCGCCGGGGGCGACCGTGCCGTCCCAGGAGACGCGGGCGTGGTCGAACAGCAGCAGCGCCGGGTCACCGGCGGCGGCCAGCCGGGTGGCGACGGCGGCCAGCGCGCCGGGGGCGAGCGTGTCGTCGCCGTCGAGGAAGAGGACGTACTCGCCGGTGGCGCGGGCCAGCCCGGCGTTGCGGGCCGGTCCCGGGCCGGCGTTGGCGGGCAGCCGCAGGCCGGTGACCCGGTCGTCGGCCGCGGCGGCCTCGGCGATGATGTCGCCGCAGGCGTCGGGCGAGGCGTCGTCCACCGCGATCAGTTCCAGGTCGCGGCAGTCCTGGGAGAGCACGGACGCCAGGCAGGCCGGGAGATACGCCTGCACCTGGTGGGCGGGCACGATGATGCTGAAGCGGGGCACGGCACATCCCGGGGGCGACACGTCGGATTACACGGACGATCCGACAATCGCTCTTCATGGATGTCTTTCCGCGCATGCGGCGGGTGTCGCGGGGACGCATTCGTTCAATCGGACGCAGCGTTCCGTCGGACGCGGCGTCCACCGGACGCGACCCCTACTTCACGGCGCCGGCCATCACTCCCGTGACGAACTGCCGCTGGAAGGCGAAGAAGATCGCCAGCGGGATGATCATGGTCAGGAACGCGCCCGGGGCCAGGACGTCGAAGTTGCTGCCGAACTGGCGCATCTCCTGCTGGAGGGCGATCGTCATCGGCGGCGAGCCGTTGTCCGCGAAGATCAGCGCGATCAGCATGTCGTTCCACACCCACATGAACTGGAAGATCGCCAGCGCGGCGATCGCCGGTCCGCCCAGCGGCAGCACCACCCGGAGGAAGAGCCGGATCTCGCCCGCGCCGTCGAGCCGGGCGGCCTCCAGCAGCTCGCGGGGGATGTCCGCGAAGAAGTTCCGCAGCAGGAAGATGGCGAACGGCAGACCGAACGCCGAGTGGAAGAGCACCACGCCGAGCGTCGTCTCGAAGATGCCCAGGGTGTTGAACAGCCGCGCCACCGGGATCAGGGCCACCTGCACCGGGACCACCAGAAGCGCCACGACCAGCAGGAACCACCCGTCGCGGCCCGGGAAGTCCAGCCAGGCGAACGCGTAGGCCGCCAGCGAGCCGAGCACCACGACCAGCAGGGTGGACGGGACGGTGATCGCCACCGTGGTCCCTATGGAGCCGGTGAAGTTGTCGTTGGCGAGCAGCGCGTCGTAGTTCGACCAGGTGAGCTGGTCCAGGTCGGTCAGCACCTCCCACCAGCCGGACGAGGCGATGTCGCGCGCGTCGCGGAAGGAGGAGGCGAAGAGCCCGGCGGTGGGCAGCAGCCAGACGACGGCGAGCACGGCGAGGACGACGCGCATCGTGCTCCCGGCGGCGAGCGAGGCCAGCCGCGACGCGAGCGGGCGCCGGGGCGGTCCCTCGGCGGGCTGCGGCGGAACGCCCGCCGGGTCCGGCAGTCGGTCGGTTGTGGTGGGAGCGGTCACCGTCGGTTCTCCCGTCGCAGCCTGCGCACGTTGAAGATCATCACGGGCACCACGAGCAGCAGCAGGAACACCGCGATCGCGCTGCCCACGCCCTGGTCGGCTCCGGCGCCGAAGGACGACAGGTAGAGCTGGAGGGCCAGCACGTTCGCGTCGGCCTGGCTGGAGGCGGGCGGGATGACGTAGACGAGGTCGAAGATCTTGAGGACGTTGATCATCAGCGTCACCAGCACCACGGCGAGCACCGGGGCCAGCATCGGGACGGTGACGCGGCGGAAGACCTGCCACTCGTTGGCGCCGTCGACGCGGGCCGCCTCCAGGGTCTCCCGGGGCACCGAGGCCAGTCCCGCGCCGATCAGCACCATCGCGAAGCCGGCCCACATCCACACGTAACTGCCGATGATCGCCGGGGTGATGAGGTCGGGGCCGAGCCACTCGACGCCGTTGTAGGGGGCGGTGAAGCTGTCGGCCGCCAGCCGCACCCGGGCGCCGTCGGCCTCGGCGGGCAGGGTGAACGTGCCGTCCTCGGCGGTCTCGGCCTCGGCCACCACCGTGCCGTCCCGCACCGCCTCCACGGTGATCCCGGCCAGGGCGCGCTCCCCGGGGTCCACCGCGTCCCGCGTGCCGCCCCCGCCGCGCGTGAAGTCCATCCAGACCGTGCCGGAGACCTCGCCGGGCCGGGCCGCCGCCACGGCGGCGGGCTCGGCGTCGGCCAGCTCCGGCTGCGGCACGGCGACCAGCGGCACCAGGACGGGCGAGCCCGCCTCGACGGGCTCGGTCAGCAGGTACGAGCCGTCGTCCTGGGCCTCGACCGGGCCGCCGGGGCGCGGCTGGGCGTCGGGCCAGGACGAGCTGCCGGCGAACGTGTCGTGCACGGTCGTGGCCAGCGCGTTGGCCACGCCCCGGTCCGGGTCCTGCTCGTACACCAGCCGGAAGATGATGCCCGCGGCCAGCATGGAGACGGCCATGGGCATGAAGACGATCAGCTTGAACGCGGTGGCCCAGCGGATGCGTTCGGTCAGGACCGCGAAGATCAGGCCGAGCGCGGTGGTGAGGGCCGGGGCGACGACGATCCAGATCAGGTTGTTGCGCAGCGCGGTCCTGATCGCGTCGTTGCTGAACATCTCCCGGAAGTTGTCGAGGCCGACGAAGTCCTTGCCCGACGCGTCGAACAGGCTGCGCCACACCGAGTACCCGATGGGATAGACGACCAGCGCCCCGAGCAGCACCAGCGCGGGCAGCAGGAAGCACGCGACCGTCCAGGGACGGGACTTGATCACCGCCTTGCCGGATGCCATGGAAGCTCGCTCTCCGTCCGTCGTCGCTGGGGTCAGTCGCCGTACGCGCGGGCCGCCTGGGACTCCAGGTACGCCTGGGCCCCGGCGACGTCGTCGGGGTCGCGCAGGAAGTTCTGCAGGCCCTGCCACATGCCCTGGCCGGTCGTGGCGCCGAAGGCGCCGGGGGTCTGGTCCGACATGTCGAACCGGAAGTCGTCGCCCGCCGCGATCAGCGCCTCCGCGATGCCGCGCTGCACCTCGTTGGGGTACGCGTCGAATTCCAGCGACTTGTTGGGCGAGACGAAGCCGCCGCCCTCGGCCCAGGTCCGCGCGGCGTCGGTGGAGGCGAGGAAGGCGAGCAGCGCCTGCTGGGCCTCGCTCGCCTCGCCGTCCGGGGCGATGGCCACGGCGACGTCGCCCGCGCTGACCACGGGCGGCTCGTCGCCCACGGCGGGGAACGGGAAGACCCGGGCGTCCTCGCCGATCACGGCGTCGGTGCTGTCGCTGATGACCGACCCGACGAAGTCGGCCTCGAAGACCATGCCCGCGGCCGGGGTCTCCAGGTCGATGAAGGTCTGGGTGACGGAGGTCGGGAAATCCGTCTGGAGCGAGCCGTCGTTGCCGTTCTCCAGCAGCTGCGGGGAGCCGAACAGCTCCCCGAGGGTGGTCAGCGCCTCGGTGACGCTCGGGTCGGTCCACGGGATCTCGTGCGCGGTGAGCCGGTCGTACATCTCGGGCCCGGCCTGGGAGAGATAGACGTTCTCGAACCAGTCGGTGAGGGTCCAGCCGTCGGCGCCGGCCACGGAGACCGGGGTGGTGCCGGACTCCCACACCGTCCAGGCGGTGGTGATGAAGTCGTCCCAGGTGGCGGGGGCGTCGACGCCGGCGTACTCGAACGCCGCGGTGCTGTACCAGATCAGCGACTTGTTGGCGGCCTTCACGTAGACGCCGTACTGAGTGCCGTCGTGGTTGGCCAGGTCCTGCCAGCCCTCCGTGTAGTTGGCGTCCAACTGCCGCTGCACGGACGCGTCCACGGGCCCCAGCCAGCCGTTCTCGGCGAACTCGTGCAGCACGCCCGGCTGCGGGACCATCACCACGTCCGGCGGCGAGCCGCCCTCGATCTTGCTGCCGACGAACTGCGAGACGTTGTCGCCGCTGGGCACGAAGCTCACCGACGCGCCGGTCAGCGCCTCGAACTGGTCCATGACCCGCAGGAAGTTGTCCCGCTCGGCGCCGGTCCACACGGCGGCGACCTCCAGCGACTCTCCGCTGAGGTCGGGCAGGTCGATCGACGGTGGCGGTCCGGTCCGCTCCTCGCCGTCGTCACCGCCGCACGCGGTCAGCGTCAGCGCGCCGGCGGCGATCATCGCCGCCGCCGCGCGGGTGGTCCTCCGCCGGGGTCGCCGGCCCGAACCGCGCATGAGCACCGCCTCATCCGTGTCGAAGCGGCAACGCCCCACCGGTGCCCGGGGCCTGCCACGCCGCATGTCCTCCACGGCATGACTACGCCCGGTTCATGGAAGCGGCAAGAGCGCGGTCGCCGTCACGTTGCGTTTGTGACCGGGCTGTTATCGGTCTTCCATGCGCACATTCTGGAGAAGTCCGGAAGGAAACCGTTGCACATGCTCACATTTCCGCTCACACCAGGGTGGCCGTGGTCGTCGTCGCCCGGTCCGTCCGCGCGGCGCGGGCCGCCGCGCTGGCGAGCAGGGCGACGTCCGTCGGGCCGTTCCCCAGCTCGCGCACCGGGCGGCGGACCGCGGGCGGGTCGCCCGCCCGCGCCCAGTCCAGCCGGACGACGGTGGGGCGCAGGGTCGAGGTGCGCGGGATCCGGCCGGTGACCCGGCCGCCCTGGAACGTGACCGCCCGCCCGTCGCCGGACAGCAGCTCGGCGCGGCCGGGGGGCGACCCGGCCAGGACGATCCGCGCCGCCGCCGGTCCGGCCGCCGCCTCGTCCCGCCCGGCGGTGACCACCCGGACACCGAGCCGCTGTCCCTCGCGGGCCGCGGCCTCCACCGCGCGGACCACGGACCCGGCCGCCTGGCGGCCCGGCGCGCCCAGCGGGGGCGCCAGCAGGGCGTCGAAGTCGTCCACGAGGAGCACCAGCCAGGGCAGCGGGCCGCCGCCGGGGGCCGGCAGGCCCAGCGCGTCGGCCGGACCGGCGGCGCCGGGGGCGGCCTCCGGCTCGGCGGCGCGGGGGGCGATCACCCGGCCGCCGGGGCCCGGCCGGGCGGCGGCGAAGTCGGCGTCGCCGAGCAGCGCGGCCCGCCGCTTCAGCTCCTCGCGCAGCGCCTGCGCGAAGGCCCGCATCCGGGCCGGGTCCGTGGCCCCCAGGTAGGAGGCGACGTGGGGCAGCTCGGCGCAGGGCGCGAGCCCGTCGCCCGCGCCCTCGACCAGCAGCAGCGACAGGTCCGCCGGGCTCTGGGCGGCGGCCAGCGAGGCGGCCACCGCGGCCAGCAGCTCCGTCCGGCCCGACTTCGGCGGGCCGGTCACGGCCAGCGGCCCGGCGGCCTCCGCCAGCTCCACGCGCACCGGGCCCTCGGGCCCCGCGCCCAGCACCAGCGGCAGCCCGGACTGCCCGGCCCACCGGCCGCGCAGCGCGTCGGGCGTGACCCGGGACAGCTCCAGGGCGTCCAGCAGCCGGCAGCTCTCCGGCGGCTCGGCGGCGGCCGGGCCCGCGGGCCGGGCCGCCCCGGCGCCGCCCGGGGCGCTCTCGGCGGCGGAAGCGAGGGCCCGCGCGCACCGCTCGGCCCAGGCCAGGGACACCGCGTCCGCCCCCGACGCGGGCCCGGGCGTGCCGTCCGGGCCGACCAGCCGCAGGGCGGTGGCCACCGGACCGCTGACCACGGCCACCGTGCCGCAGGCGGCCAGCGGCGGCGAGGCGGCCCGGGCCGCGTCGAGCGTCTGGGCCAGCGGCGAGGCGGCCGTGGCCGGGGCCGTCTCGGCCAGCACCAGGAGGTGGATCCCGGCGGCCGGGCCCTCGGCCGCCAGCCGCGCCAGCGCCGCGCGCGCCTCGTCGGAGCCCGGATCGCCGTCGACCAGCACGACCGTGCGCCGCGCCCCGCGCGGGCGCCCGAGCAGCCCGGCCAGCTCGGCGGTCCTGGCCGCCGCCTGCCGGGCGTCGAAGGCCAGCAGCAGCCGGCAGTCCTGCCCGCGCGCCGGGCGCACCTGCGGCAGCCAGCCCAGCCAGGACCACTCCTCGGTCCGGTCCACGGCGAGTACGACCAGCTCCAGCGCGCTCGGCGGATGGAGGACCGCCAGCTGCGCGAGCACGGACCTGGCCACGCCGGTGACCCGCTCCCGCGGCCCGGCCAGGCCCAGCGAGCCCGCCTCCGGCAGGGCCACCGTGACCGGCCGCAGGGCGCCCGAGGCGCGCTGGGCCGCGCCGAGCCGCACGGTGAACGCGTCCGGGTGCGTGCCGCCCCGCTCCCAGCGGCGCGGCCCCGGCTCCAGCGCGGTGAGCAGCACGGTCGCCGGGTCCGGCCAGCGGGCCGCGGCGGCGTCCTCCGCCGGGTCGGCGGGCGGCGGAACGGGCTCCTCGCGGGCCTCGGCGGGCCCGGTGAGCATGCTCAGCGCCCAGCCGGTCAGCCCGCGGCGGGCCGCGCGGGGCGCGGCGCCGGGCGCGGGCGCCCCGGGCCCCGGAGCCGGACCAGCCGGAGCGGGGTCGGCGGCGTCGGAGACGAGCCGCAGCGCGGACTCGCCCAGCCGCAGCACGGCGCCGGGCCGCACGGGCACCGGACCGCCGGTGACCGGCACGCCGTCCACCGTGGTGCCGTTCGTCGAGCCCAGGTCGGTGACCGTGACCGCGCCGTCCGCGGCGACGGCGATCGCGCAGTGGGCCCGGGAGACGTCGGGGTCGTCCAGCGGAATGTCGGCCCCGGCCGACCGCCCTATCCGCGCGACGCCGCCGCGCAGCAGGTGCACGCCGCCCGCGTCCGGGCCGGCCACCACGAGCAGCCTGGCCGGCACCCGCTCCCGGCCCGCGCCCTCCACCGGCCGGTGGAAGGAGAGCACCGCGCCGTCCACCAGCGGCGGCTGCCCCAGCGGGGTGCGGCGCGGATCGAGGTGCCGCTCCTCGCAGAACACCGCGCCCGGCACGGCCGAGCCCGGCGTCACCGCCGCGGCGAGCGCGCCCAGCACGTCCGACAGGGGGGTGTCGGCGGGAGCGGTGATCTGCACGTCGACGCCGGCGGCGGCATCGCCGTGACCGAGAACGGTCAACCTGATCTGGATCGGCATCGGCCCTCCCGGTCACCTCGCCCGCCGGCTCCGGCTGTTCGCGCGCCCGCCCGCGTCAAGTCGTCGCATCGGATGCTGATGCTGAAAGCATCCTCCCATCCGCCACTGACAGTTGGTCCCGCCGTCGGTCCCTCATGATCTTGATTGGGCAGATTCTGATCAGATCCGACTATGAGTGATCGGCAACCGGGCGCTGCCCCCATGGCGTCCTCCCGTCGCGGGCCCGAACCATCCGCCGTCCACCGTCGGTGCGGCGGCACTACAGTAGGGGCCCGGATCTCGTCACCACCGGTCAGTTGATCATCAGGGAGCGCGCGTGCGGCCCGTAGGCAGCAAGTACCTGCTCGAAGAGCCGCTCGGACGCGGCGCCACCGGCACCGTGTGGCGCGCCCGCCAGCGCGAGGCCGCGGGCGACGAGGCGGCCGTCGCCGGGCAGCCCGGCGAGCAGGTCGCGATCAAGGTGCTCAAGGAGGAGCTGGCGCACGACCCCGATGTCGTCATGCGCTTCCTCCGCGAGCGGTCCGTGCTGCTGCGCCTGTCCGGCGACAACCACGCCAACATCGTGCGCACCCGCGACCTGGTCGTCGAGGGCGAGCTGATCGCGCTCGTGATGGACCTGATCGACGGCCCCGACCTGCACCGCTACCTCTACGAGAACGGGCCGCTCACCTCCGTCGGCGCCGCCCTGCTCACCGCCCAGATCGCCGACGCGCTCGCCGCGGCGCACGCCAAGGGCGTCGTCCACCGCGACCTCAAGCCCGCCAACGTCCTGCTGGCCGGCGCCGGCGGCGACGCCGAGCCGCTGCGCCCGATGCTCACCGACTTCGGCATCGCCCGGCTGGCCGACTCACCCGGCGTCACCCGCGCCCACGAGTTCGTCGGCAGCCCCTCCTACGTCGCCCCCGAGTCCGCCGAGGGCCGCCCGCAGACCTCCGCCGTCGACATCTACAGCGCCGGCATCCTGCTCTACGAGCTGGTCACCGGCCACCCGCCGTTCAGCGGCAGCAGCACCCTCCAGGTCCTCCAGCGCCACATCTCCGAGGAGCCCCGGCGCCCGGACGGCATGCCCGGGCCGCTGTGGACCGTCACCGAGTGCTGCCTGCGCAAGAACCCCGCCGAGCGCCCCAGCGCCGCCGGCCTCGCCCGCGCGCTGCGCACCGTCGCCGCCGGGATCACCCCGGGCGCCAGCCACGAGCAGCGCCAGGCCGCCCTCGGCGTCTCCGCGCTCCTCGTCCCCGACCCCGCGCCCGTCAAGGTGCCCGGCACCGGCATCAGCCCGCCCGGCTCCGCCGAGCCGACCCAGGTGCTGCCCGGCGGCTCGGCGAGCCCAGGCACCGACCCGTTCGCCGCGACCAGCGTCCTGCCCCAGCACGGCGGCGCCGACCCCGGCAACGACCCCGGCGTCGACGCCACCCGGACCATGCCCACGCCGCCCGGCGCCCCGGCGCCCGACGCCCCGCCCCCGTGGGGCGACCAGCTGAAGCGGGCCAGGGACCGCAACGAGCCCACCCGCGTCCAGCCGGTGACCCCCGCGCAGGACCCGCTGCACCGCGCCCCGCGGCGGCAGCCCCAGCAGCCGCCGCAGCGGCGCCCGCAGCACCGCCAGCCCCAGCCGCCGCCCCCGCCCCGGCAGCAGCGGGACTACGGCTACCCGCCGCCGTACCAGCAGCCCCAGCAGCAGCCCTACCCCCCGCAGTACCACCAGCCGCAGCAGTACCAGCGCCCGGTGCCGCCGCCCTACCAGGAGCCGCGGCCCCGCCGCGCCCCCGAGCCGCGCGGCCGGTCACGCAGCGCGAACCCCATGCGCATCCCGGGGCTCGGCTGTCTCAAGGGCTGCCTGTTCATGCTGGTGCTCCTGGCGGTCATCGTCTTCCTCGTGTGGAACTTCACACCCCTCCAGGACTGGATCGCGGACGGCCGCAGTTTCTGGGACACCGTCACCGACTGGTACGACGACGTCCGCGAAATGCTCGGCCTGATCGAGGAAGCCCAGCAGACCGGCGAGGACATCCAGAACAGCATCCCGAACAACGAATAACCCCGGAGATTTATCGACTTCCGGGGGTGGAATTTCACCGGGGCATGCCCTGAAAAGAGGGCAAGCCGGGCATGGTGTCCTGTCGTCGCCGGACCGGCGTCGTAGCCTCACGCCATGGCACGGAACATCGGCAGCCACTACACAGCCCACCGTGTGCTCGGCCGCGGCAGCGCCGGCACGGTGTGGCTCGGGGAGGGGCCCGAGGGCCCCGTCGCCATCAAGGTCCTGCGCGAGGACCTCGCCGCGGACCGGGATCTCGCCGAGCGCTTCGCCCATGAACGGCACGCCCTGCTCGGCCTGGAGCACCCCCACATCGTCGGCGTCCGCGACCTCGTCATCGGCGGCGCCGACGCCCGCGACATCGCGCTGGTGATGGACCTGGTCCGCGGCCCGGACCTGCGCCGCCACCTGGAACGCGAGCGGCGCCTGACCCCGCACGAGGCCGTCGCGATCACCGCGGGCGTCGCCTCGGGACTGGCCGTCGCGCACGCCGCCGGGATCGTCCACCGGGACGTGAAGCCGGAGAACATCCTGCTGGACACCACCGCCCCCGAGCCCAGGGCGCTGCTCACCGACTTCGGCGTGGCCAAGCTCATCGACGAGCCGCACCGGCACGGTGGCAAGGGCGGCGTGGTCGGCACCCCGGACTACATGGCCCCCGAGATCGTCGAGGGGCTGCCGCCGCGCGCCGCCGTGGACATCTACGCGCTGGTCACCGTGCTGTACGAGCTGCTCGCCGGGTTCACGCCGTTCGGCGGCGGCCACCCGGGGGCGGTGCTGCGCCGGCAGGTCACCGAGACCGCCGCCGAGCTGCCCGGCCTGCCGCGCGAGCTGTGGGAGCTGATCCAGCAGTGCCTGGCCAAGGCCCCCGCCTCGCGGCTGCGCGCCGTGGAGCTGGCCTCCCGGCTGCGCGAGCTCCAGCCCGCGCTGGTGGGCCTGCCGCCGCTGGACATCGGCGACCCGCTGGCCGCCCCGGCCGACCAGCCGCCCGCCGCGGCGGCCCCCACGGCCGCCGTCCCCGCCGGTGCCGCCGGAGGCGGGCCCGCCTCCGGCGGCACCCGCACCGCCGTGCCGCTGGTGCGCGGCTCGGCGCCCGACTCGGAGCGGGCGACGCACACGCGGATGCGCGTCCCCGACGCGGACGAGCTGGCGGGCGGCGCGCACGGCACCGCCCGCGTCGTGCGCGCCCCCGGCCAGCCCCGGGCCGGCTCCGCCAAGCACCAGGCCGCCGCCCGCCGCAGGCGCCGGCTGGCGGCGACGGCCGCCGGGCTGGTGGGAGCCGGTGCGCTGGGCGGCTGGCTGCTGCTCTCCGGCGGCGGCGGTGACGGCGGCGGGCGCGACGACGGGAACGCACCGGGCGTGGAGGAAATCGACGACCCGGTCGTCCCCTGAGTTCCAGCGGTTACGCTGGAGGCGTGGCAGTCCTCGATGTATCCGAAGCTCTGAAATCCCTCACCTCCACCATGGAGTCGATCGAGGCCGTGATCGACCTCGACCAGCTCAGGGCGGACATCGCCGCGCTGGAGGAGCAGGCCGCGGCGCCCAGCCTCTGGGACGACCCCGAGCACGCCCAGCAGGTGACCAGCAGGCTCTCCCTGCTCCAGGGCCAGCTTCGCAAGACCGAGGAGCTGCGCGGCCGGATCGAGGACGTCGAGATTCTCTTCGAGCTGGCGGAGACCGAGAGCGACGCCGACGCGCGCCGCGAGGCCGAGACCGAGCTGGAGTCGGTCCGCAAGGCGGTGGCGGAGCTGGAGGTCCGCACCCTGCTGTCCGGCGAGTACGACCAGCGCGAGGCCATGGTCAGCATCCGCGCGGAGGCGGGCGGCGTGGACGCGGCGGACTTCGCCGAGCAGCTGCAGCGCATGTATCTGCGCTGGGCCGAGCGCAAGGGCTATCCCACGGAGGTGCTGGACACCTCGTACGCCGAGGAGGCCGGCATCAAGTCGACCACCTTCGCCGTCAAGGCGCCCTACGCGTACGGCACGCTCTCCGTCGAGCAGGGCACCCACCGGATGGTGCGGATCTCCCCCTACGACAACCAGGGCCGCCGCCAGACCTCGTTCGCCGGGGTCGAGGTGCTGCCCGTGGTGGAGCAGACCGACCACATCGAGGTGCCGGAGAACGAGATCCGGGTGGACGTCTTCCGCTCCTCCGGTCCCGGCGGCCAGTCGGTGAACACGACGGACTCGGCGGTCCGCATCACGCACCTCCCGACCGGCATCGTCGTCTCCTGCCAGAACGAGAAGTCCCAGATCCAGAACCGCGCCGCCGCGATGCGCGTCCTCCAGTCCCGGCTGCTGGCCCACCAACGGGCCCAGGAGCAGGCGAAGATGGACGCCCTCAAGGGCGACGGGGGGAACTCCTGGGGCAACCAGATGCGCAGTTACGTGCTGCAGCCGTACCAGATGGTCAAAGACCTGCGCACGGAACACGAAGTCGGAAACCCGCAGGCCGTTCTGGACGGCGATATCGACGACTTCCTCGAAGCGGGAATCCGCTGGCGGAAACAGCGGGAGAAGTAACCTTCACGCAACTTCCACCGCCCGGAAGGTATTTACCGGACATCCTGCTTGACGCATATGCGATCAACAGGAAAGCTGTTCGTCTGGCATGCCTGAGTTCTGGGGTGCGTGTTGCGCGAGGGGCGAGTCGAGACCGGCCGGAAGCCCCCTGCTCCGCCGCGGCCCTTGCGTGAGGCTGCCCCACAGACGGAACACTGTCACCAGATGAACAGCTACAGGGGGTAGTGGATACATGGCCAGTCCCAAGACGCGGGCCAACATGGCGCGAGTCGCCGCGGCCGCTGTTTTCGCGGCGGGCGCGTCGCTCGCCGTGGTCGGCACGGCGACGGCGAGCCCGAGCGCCAAGGCCGAGACGACCACCGACAACCCGGACGGTCTCGTCAGCGGCCTCATCAGCGGCGGCGCCAGCGCGACCGCCAGCATCGGCGGCGGTGGCGAAGAGGCCGGCGGTGGCGAGGAAGCCGGTGGCGGTGAAGAGGCTGGCGGCGGTGAAGAGGCCGGTGGCGGCGAGGAAGCCGGTGGCGGTGAAGAGGCCGGCGGTGGCGAGGAAGCCGGTGGCGGTGAAGAGGCCGGCGGTGGCGAAGAGGCCGGTGGCGGCGAGGAAGCCGGTGGCGGTGAAGAGGCCGGTGGTGGCGAAGAGGCCGGTGGCGGCGAGGAAGCCGGTGGCGGTGAAGAGGCCGGTGGTGGCGAGGAAGCCGGTGGCGGTGACGAGGGCGGCGCCGAGGTCGGCGGTCTGACCAGCGGCGGTTCCGCCGCCGGTGGCCCCGAGCCGAACACCGAGGGCCAGGGCAACCCGATCGAGCAGGACGACCCGACCGAGGACCTCACCGAGGCCGCCCCCAGCCCCTCCGGGGACCAGGGCGAGCTGGCCGAGACCGGTTCCTCCACCAACCAGGCGCTGCTGATCATCGGCGCCGCGACCATGATCGCGGGCGGCGTCGGCTTCCGTTACCTGCCGCGTCTGATCACCAAGGACGCGACCCCCGCCTGACGGCGGACGGACTGACGTCGGCGACACGGCGACGGGCCCGGAGCGACACCTCTCGCTCCGGGCCCGTCGTCTGTGTCCGTGAGGCCGCTCAGGCCGGGCGTGCCACCAGCAGCGCGACGGCGGCCAGCGTCAGCAGCAGGGCGACCAGGGTCGCGGGGCTGCCGAGAGCGGCCCAGGGAGTGCGCGCCTCGCGCAGCCGGGCCAGCTCGGCCCGGCACACGGCGCACCGGCCCTCGCTCACCCGCCCCGTGCAGTTCGCGCACACCAGCCAGTCGGCGATCATGCGACCGTCTCCTCTCGTGTCCCCCCTTGTTCTCTACTGTGCCAGGCCCGGGGGCGAAACGCAGAACCCGAGGCCAGAGGCGGACAAAGGGGACGGCTTCGAACGCTGACTGCGCACCCGGCGCCGCTTCGCGTATGGTCTGCCCCAGCGAGGGGGAGCCACCCTCTCGCAGAGGGTGTTACCCCCCGTACCCAGCCCCGACATGGTGTAACCGTGATCCGATTCGACAATGTCTCCAAGACGTACCCCCGGCAGAACGCGCCGGCGCTGTACGACGTCTCCCTGGAGGTCGAGCGAGGAGAGTTCGTCTTCCTCGTCGGCTCGTCCGGCTCCGGCAAGTCCACCTTCCTGCGGCTGCTACTGCGGGAGGAACGAGCCACCACCGGCAACGTCTACGTGCTCGGCAAGGACCTCGGCCGGCTCTCCAACTGGAAGGTCCCGCAGGTCCGCCGCCAGCTCGGCACCGTCTTCCAGGACTTCCGGCTGCTGCCCAACAAGACCGTGGCCGAGAACGTCGCGTTCGCGCTGGAGGTCATCGGCAAGTCCCGGGGCCAGATCCGCAAGACCGTTCCCGAGGTGCTCGACCTGGTCGGCCTCGGCGGCAAGGAGGAGCGGATGCCCGGCGAGCTGTCCGGCGGTGAACAGCAGCGCGTCGCCATCGCGCGCGCGTTCGTCAACCGCCCGCTGCTGCTGATCGCCGACGAGCCCACCGGCAACCTCGACCCGCAGACCTCCGTCGGCATCATGAAGCTGCTCGACCGCATCAACCGCACCGGCACCACCGTGGTCATGGCGACCCACGACGCGCAGATCGTGGACCAGATGCGCAAGCGCGTGATCGAACTCGAACGGGGCCGCCTCGTCCGCGACCAGACGCGCGGCGTGTACGGCTACCAGCACTGACCCACGAGCACGAGAGCACTGGAAGGACGCGATGCGCGCCCACTTCGTCCTGTCGGAGATCGGCGTCGGTCTCCGCCGCAACGTCACGATGACCCTCGCGGTCATCGTCTCCGTCGCCCTCTCGCTGGCGCTGTTCGGCGGCTCGCTCCTGGCCCGCCAGCAGGTCAACAGCATGGAGGACTTCTGGTACGACCGGGTCGAGGTGTCGATCTTCCTGTGCAACGCCAACGACGCCGAGTCCGGTGACCCGGCCTGCTCGCGCGGCGCGGTCACCGAGGAGCAGAAGGAGACGATCGAGGCCGAGTTGCGCGAGTACGAGATCGTCGACGAGGTGTACTACGAGTCGGCGGAGGAGGCGTACGAGCACTACCAGGAGCAGCAGGCGGAGTCCCCCATCGCCGCCGTGGTCACCCCGGACCAGATGCAGGAGTCCTTCCGGGTCAAGCTGACGGATCCGACCAAGTACGACGTGATCTCCTCCGCCTTCGCGGGCCGGCCGGGGGTGCAGTCCGTGACGGACCAGCGCTCGCTGCTGGAGAACCTGTTCAACCTGCTCAACGGCGTCAACTACGCGGCGCTCGGCCTCATGCTGCTGATGCTCGTCGTGGCGCTGCTGCTGATCGTCAACACCGTGCGCGTCTCCGCGTTCAGCCGCCGGCGTGAGACGGGCATCATGCGGCTGGTGGGCGCGTCCAGCTTCTACATCCAGCTCCCGTTCATCCTGGAGGCCACGATCGCGGGGCTGCTGGGCGCGGTGTTCGCCTGCTTCCTGCTGATCGGCGTCAAGTTCTTCGCGATCAACAACTTCCTGGCCGAACGCATCCCGGTGATCGAGTTCATCGGCTGGGACGCCGTGTTGTCGGTGCTGCCGCTCATCCTGGTGGGCGGTGCCCTGATGCCCGCCGTGGCAGCTTTCTTCGCACTCTTCAAGTACCTGAAGGTGTAAGCCGGTTGTGATTTTTCTCCGCACTGCTTCTTAGTTCACCTGTCATACGCCCCCTGTCCGTGTCCTAAACTCCGCACCATGTCACGCCCGCGTCACATCACTTCATCCCGCCTCATGCGGCGCGGTGCGGTCCTGGCGTGCGTCTTCGCGGGTGTCCTGGCGGCCGGCGCGGCCACCGGCTCCTGGCCGGAGCCGGCCGGCGGGTCGGAGTTCGCGGTGCCCGGCGACGCCGGTGAGCCCGCGAGCGGCGGCCACGACCGCTGGTCTGCCGTGTACACGGCCGAGGAGTACGCGGAGGTCGAGCGCGGCCTGGAGGGGGAGTACGTCGGCACCGGCATAGCGGTGATCCGCACCGCCGACGGCCGGATCGAGGTCAGCGAGGTCCACGCCGGGAGCCCCGCCGAGGAGGCGGGCGTCCAGCCGGGCGACGAGATCCGCACCATCGACGGCGTCGGCGTCGACGGCCGGCCCGTGACCGACGCCGTGGGCCGGCTGCGGGGCAGCGACCAGGAGGAGGCGGCGGGGCCCGGCAGCACCGTGCTCCTCGGGCTGGAGCGGGACGGCCACCGCTGGGAGACCGAGGTGGAGCGGGCCAGGCTGGCGGTGGAGCCGGTGACCGTGAGCCGGGACGTCCCCGGCGTCACGCGCGTTCACGTCAGCTCGTTCACGCGCGGCTCGGCCGAGCTGCTGCGCGCCGCCGTGGAGAGCGTGCCCGAGGGCGACGGCATCCTGCTCGACCTGCGGGGGAACGCGGGCGGGCTGCTGACCGAGGCCGCCGACGCCGCGTCCGTCTTCCTCGACGGCGGCCTGGTCGCGACGTACGACGTGCGCGGCGAGCAGCACGCGCTGCACGCGGAGGCCGACGGCGACACGGCCACGCCGCTGGTGGTGCTGGTGGATGGCGGCACGATGAGCTCGGCGGAGATGCTGACCGGCGCGCTCCAGGACCGCAACCGCGCGGTGATCGTCGGCTCGCGCACGTTCGGCAAGGGCACCGTCCAGATGCCGAGCGAGCAGCCCGACGGCTCGGTGGCCGAGCTGACCGTGGGGCACTACGCGACGCCTTCGGGCCGGACGGTGGACGACGACGGGATCGTGCCCGATCTGGTGGTGGAGCCGGGCGAGGACGCCGAGGCGGAGGCGCGGACGGTGCTCAGCGGCCTGGCGACCGGTGAATAACCGCTCGTCAGCGGGGCGTCAGCCAGTAGAGTGGGCAGGTCATGGCTAAAGAGACGGGTCGTAAGCTGATCGCGCAGAACAAGAAGGCGCGGCACGACTATCACATCCTGGATACGTACGAGTGCGGTCTGGTGCTGACCGGCACCGAGGTGAAATCGCTGCGGCAGGGCCGCGCCTCCCTGGTGGACGGCTTCGCGCAGCTCGACGGCACCGAGGTGTGGCTGCACAACGTGCACATCCCGGAGTACGCGCAGGGCACGTGGACCAATCACAGCGCGCGCCGGAAGCGGAAGCTGCTGCTGCACCGTGCCGAGATCGAGAAGCTGATCGGCAAGACGCAGGAGACCGGCGTCACGCTGGTGCCGCTCGCGCTGTATTTCATGAACGGGCGGGCGAAGGTCGAGGTCGCGCTGGCGCGCGGCAAGCGTGAGTACGACAAGCGGCAGACGCTGCGGGAGAAGCAGGACCGCCGTGAGGCGGAACGCGCGATGTCGGCGGCGCGTCGTCGGCAGCGGGCGTGACGTCTGGCGTATACTGGAGCGTGCACGCGCACCGCTGGGTGCCAGGGAATGATCCCGGCGGGCAGCTTGTTAACTGAACATGGGGATGATCGGTTTCGACAGCGGATGTCGAAGCAGGGGAAGCGAGCCGAGGAACGCGGCAATGATCTCGTTAACCATGTGCCGCGAAAAAATAATCGCCAACACCAAGCGCGATTCCTTCGCCCTCGCTGCCTGAGCAGCGACTCGCGAAGTGTCAGCCCGGGGGCGTTCCCGCCCCGGATCCTGGCATCAGCTAGGGAACTCACCAATGGCTCCGGTCACGGGAGCCTGCGGAACATCACACAGTGACTGAGCCCGTCGGAGACTTGTCCGCGTGATCTCCGGGGCCGAGAAAAGCACAGCGGACTGCGCTCGGAGAAGCCCTCCTTCTGCTCCGTTGGACGCGGGTTCGATTCCCGCCATCTCCACGAAGGCACTCGTCAGCGGGTGCCCCTTCGACCCCGTTCCGGACCTCCGGGACGGGGTTGTCGTTTTTCGGGGCCTTTGAGGGGCAGCGCTCTGTCAGAGGCCGCGGGTAGGGTGCGGCCCATGAGCAAGAGGGTGGGACGTACAACGATCTTGGCGGGGGTCGCCGTCGTGGCGGCGCTGGCCGTCGTGGCCGTGCTGCTGCTGCGCGGGGGCGGCGCGGGGGACGACGGGGCGGCGCGGGCGCGGGAGGGCGCCGATCGGTTCCTCGACGCGTGGGCCGCGGGCGATGCCCCGGCCGCCGCCGCGCTGACGGACGACGCCGAGGCCGCGCGGTCGCTGCTGGAGTCCGTCGCGACGAACATGCGGCCGCAGAGCCTGGCGTTCGAGGTCACGGAGGAGGTGACCGAGGGGGAGGACGGCGCCTACACCGTGCCCTTCACGGCCACGTTCGTCCTCGAAGGGCTCGGGGAGTGGTCGTACGACTCCTCGGCGGTGCTGCTGCCGGACGGGGAGGGCGGCGAGGAGCTGACCGTGCGGTGGGAGCCGGCCCTGGTCCACCCCGCGCTCGCGGACGGGCAGACGCTGGTCCTCACCACCGGGGAGCCCGAGCGCGCCCCGATCCTGGCGGCGGGCGGCGAGGAGCTGGCCGGGCCGTCCGTGGTCTGGGACGTGAGCATATGGCCGGCCCGGCTCACCGACCCGGACGCGGCGTACGAGGTGCTCGACGGCCTCGGCGCGGATATCGACACCGAGGCGCTGGCCGACCGGGTGGAGGCGGCCGAGCCGGACCGGGCCGTGCCGGTGGTGACGCTCAGGGAGGCCGTGTTCGAGGAGCACGAGACGGCCCTGCGGGGGGTGGCGGGGCTCCAGTTCCAGGAGGACACCAGGCCGCTGGCGCACGCCGCGCGCTCGGTGGTCGGCGCGCTCGACCCGGACACCGGCGCGGGCGCGTCCGGGCTGCAGAGCCGCTACGACGACCAGCTCACCGGCACGGCGGCCGGGGCGGTGGTGACAGCCGACCGCGAGTCCGGGGAGGCCGTGGAGACGCTGTACGAGCGGGAGGGCGGCGAGCCGGGCACGCCGGTCCGGACGACGATCGACCTGGACGTGCAGCGGGCGGCCGAGGCGGCGCTCGCGGATCTCGGCCGGGAGGGGTCCATCGTCGCGGTGCAGCCCTCCACGGGGAACGTGCTGGCGGCGGCGGACTGGCCGGCAGACGGCTTCGCGCGGTCGCTGGAGGGGCAGTTGGCCCCGGGCTCCACGTTCAAGGTGGTCACGGCCGCCGCGCTGCTGGAGGCGGGCACCGGGCCGGACGACGTGCTGGGCTGTCCCCGGTACGCGACGGTGGAGGGCCAGCGCTTCGAGAACCAGGACGAGTTCGAGCTGGGTCCCGGCACCACGCTGCACGACGCGTTCACCGCGTCCTGCAACACCGCGTTCATCGACAACCTCGACCGCTTCGACGGCGACACGATCAACCGGACGGCACAGGCGTTCGGCATCGGTGCCGTGTGGGACGTCGGCGCCGTGACCTTCGACGGGAGCGTGCCCGCCGCCGACTCGCCCAACGCGCTCGCCGCCTCGCTCATAGGCCAGGGCCAGGTGCAGGCCAGCCCGCTGGTGATGGCGTCGGTCGCGGCCACCGTCGCGGACGGGACGTTCCGCCAGCCGTGGCTCGTGCCCGACGCCGTCGAGCAGCGGCACGAGGCCACCACCGCGCTGAGCCCGGAGACGGTCGAGGCGCTGCGGACGATGATGCGCGACACCGTGACCGAGGGCTCGGCCTCGGCGCTGCGCGACGTGCCGGGCGAGCCGCACGGCAAGACGGGGACCGCCGAGTTCCGCACCGAGGACGGGGACCTGTCCACCAACGCCTGGATCATCGGCTACCTGGGGGAGCGTGACCTCGCCTTCGCCGTGATGCTGGAGGACGGCGGCTCGGGCGGCCGGGACGCCGGTCCCGTGGCGGCCGACTTCCTGAACGGTCTGTAGCGCCTGGACGGTCCGCGGCGCCCGGACGGCCGGCGGTGACCGGCGGCGGCGAGGGCGGCGGTCAGGAGGGCGGCCAGGGCGGGCGCCCCGTAAGCGGCCGTGGCGCCGCCGGACAGGTGCTCCACGGCCCAGCCGCCGCCCGCCGAGCCCAGCGCGATGCCGCCGAGCAGGGCCGTCACGGCAAGGGTCATCCCCTCGTTGAGGCGGCCCGGGGGCACCACGCGCTGGACCAGGGACATGCCGGTGACCATGGTCGGTGCCGTGGCCATGCCCGCCAGCAGCAGCGCGGGGGCCAGCAGGAGCAGCGAGCCGGTCCGGGCGGCCAGCGCCGGCAGCGTCGTCAGCGCGGCCATCGCCGCCGCGCAGGCGGCGAACCGCCCGCGCGGCGAGCCCCCGAGCCGCAGCGCGCCGAACAGCAGCCCGGCCGCGGCGGAGCCGGCGGCCTGCCCGGCCAGCACCGGCCCCGCCCAGCCCTGCTGTCCGCGCGCGTCGGCGAAGGCGAGGGTGACGACCTCCAGCGAGCCGAAGATCGCCCCGGCGCAGAGGAACGCCGCCAGCAGCGGCGGCATCCCCGGTGCCCGCAGCGGCCCCGGGCCGTCGCCCGCGCGCGCCGGCGCGGGCGGGGGCTCGGTGTCGCGCCGCGCGGCGAACGCCAGCGTGCCGCCCAGCAGCAGGGCGGCGGCGGTGACCGTGCCCGCCTCGGGGAACAGCGCGGTGCACAGGAACGCGGCCAGCACCGGGCCGCACATGAAGCACAGCTCGTCCAGGGCCTGTTCGAAGGCGTTCGCGGTGTGCCGGGCGGCGGCGTGCTCCGGCGTCGGCTCCCGGAAGATGTGCGCCCACCGGGCCCGGGACATGCCGCCCGTGTTCGGGGTGGTGGCGGTCAGCAGCACGCAGCAGAACCAGCTCCACACCGGCGCCCCAAGCAGCACGCACAGCAGCAGCGCGACGTGCCCCGTCACGCAGACGGCGACGGCGGGCACCAGCACCCGGGCCTGGCCGCGCCGGTCCACCTGCCGGGCGAGCAGCGGCCCGGCGACCACCGAGGAGAGCAGCCCGGTGGCCTGCACCGCGCCGGCCAGCGCGTAGGAGCCGTGGTGCGCGGTGATCATGATGACCGCGGCCACGCTGAACATGCCCATCGGCAGCCGAGCGACCAGGTTCGGCAGGGTGAACGCCAGGGCGCCCGGCTGGGCGAGGAGCGTCCGGTAGCGGACGCGGGGAGCGGGGGAGTGCGGCATGCCCGTCACCCTTCCGGGGGCCGGTGCCCGCGTCCAACACCTGCTCGGTGGGCATTCACGCGTTCCTGTTGTCAATCGCCGCCGAGGGCGCAGAATGGGTCCGTGCCCCGCGACACCGATCCCCGCCTGCTGCGCGCCTTCGCCGCGGTCGCGGAGGAGCTGCACTTCACCCGGGCCGCCGCCCGGCTCCTCGTCGCCCAGCAGGCGCTCAGCCGCGACATCCGGCGGCTGGAGCGCGAGTGGGGCGCGCCCCTGTTCACGCGCAGCACCCGGCAGGTCGCGCTCACCGCCGAGGGCGAGCGGCTGCTGCCGTACGCCCGCCGGGCGCTGGCCGCCCACGACGAGCTGGCCGGGGCGCTCGGCGCGGGCCGCGACCGGCCGCTCGTGGTGGACGTCGCCGCGCCCGTCGCCACCGGGCACCGGGTACTGACCGAGGCCCGCCGGGCGGCTCCGGAGCTGGAGTTCGTCGCCCGCTTCCACAGCGGCCTGGCGCGGGGCGCGGCCGAGATCGCGGGCGGCCGGGTGGACGTCTCGTTCGGCCGGGTGGCCGGGCTGTCCCCCGCGGTCCGCGCGGGCCTCCGGCACCGGCTCGTGCGGTACGAGCGGGTGGCGGTCGTGCTGCCGGACGGCCATCCGCTGGCGGCGCTGCCCGAGGTGCCGCTGGCCGCCCTGGCGGGGGAGACGCTCTACGCGGCGGCGGGCAACGACGAGACGACCGAGTGGACGGACTACGCCCGCGCGCTGTTCGCCGGGCGCGGCATCGGCCTGGCCGCGCCGTTCCCGAAGATCGAGGGCGACGACGAGTTCGCCCGGGTGGTGCGCAAGCAGGGCTGGTCGGTGCTGGCCAGCGAGGAGTTCGTGCGGCTGCCCGGCATGGTGCTCCGCCCGCTGACCGACCCCGTGCCGCTGGCCCCCGTCTCCGTCGTGTGGCGGCGCGGCCTGCGGCATCCGGGGCTGGACGCCCTGCTCGCCGCGGCGGACACCCTGGCGGCGGCGGGCGGCTGGCTGCGCCGGCCCGCCGGGTCCTGGCTGCCCGACGCGGATTTCCGGCTGCTCGCCCCCGGCGCCGCCCGCCGTGCCGTGTAGCATTCGATACATGCGTATGTATCGAACGGCCACGCGCCGGTGAGCGCTTCCCACCCGCAGGGCGAGGCGCTGGCGGCCCAGTTGCTGTGGGTGCACGACATGGTGCGCCGCGACCTGGACACCGTCACGAAGCTGGCCGACGAGGTGGCGAAGGGCCTCTCCGCCGACGCGGTGACGGCCGCCCTCCGCGCGCTCCAGGTCAACGGGCCGCTGTGGCAGCTCAAGGTGAACTGCCTCCAGTACTGCAACGTCGTCCACGGCCACCACCGGATCGAGTCCGCCGCGATCTTCCCGGCGCTGCGCGCGACCAACCCGGACCTCGGCCCGGTCGTGGACCGGCTGGAGGCCGAACACGTCCGCGTGACCAGGCTGCTGGAGGAGACCGAGGCCGCCGCCCGCGGGCTCGGCGGGGGCGACGACTCCGCCGCCCGGGACCGCCTGGTCGCCGCCCTCCGCGCGCTCGCGGCCGACCTCCTGCCGCACCTGGACTACGAGGAGGAGCACATCCTCGACACCATCCGCACCTGGTCCGGGGTGCCACGCTAGCCGCCGTGGAACACGACGAGTACACCTGCGCCCGCGCCTTCGCCGCGCTGGCCGCCGCGCACGCCCGGGTCACCGAGGACCTCGGCGCCGCGCTCGCCACCTGCGGCCTGACCATCAACGACTACGAGGTCCTGGTCCGTCTCGACGGCGCCCCGCCGCCCGGTCTGCGCGTGCGGGACCTCGCCCCGGCCGTCCGGCTGACCCAGCCGTCGCTGAGCAGGCTGCTCGTGCGGTTGGCGCAGCAGGACCTGGTCACCCGCACGGGTGACCCGGACGACCGGCGCGGGGTGCTCGTCGCCCTCACACCGGCCGGCAAGGCCGCCCTCGACCGGGCCGTGCCACTGCAGGCGCGGATCGTCCGCGAGCTGCTGCTCGACCGGCTCACCGCCGAGGAGCAGGACCTGCTCGCCAGGGCACTGTCCCGCATCGGCGAGAAATGAAACCCGGGTGGCCGCACCCACCCCCAACCGAAGGAAACGACACATGGCGCTGCCCGTCAGGTTCGGTCTCAACGTCGATCCGCACGGTGCCGGTCTGCCGGCCGCGGCCCGGATCGCGGAGATCGCCGACACCGCCGGCCTGGAGTACGTCGGCGTCCAGGACCACCCGTACAACGCCGACTTCGTCGACACCCTCACGCTCATCACCTGGCTGGCGGCCGGGACCCGCTCGGTGCGCTTCTTCCCCAACGTGGCCAACCTGCCGCTGCGGCCCCCCGCGATGCTCGCCAAGCAGGCCGCCTCGATCGACGTGCTCAGCGGCGGCCGGTTCGAGCTGGGCCTGGGCGCGGGCGCGTTCCCCGACGGCGTGACCGGCATGGGCGGCCCCCGGCGGACCCGCGGCGAGGCGCGTGCCGCGCTGGGCGAGGCCATCGACATCATCAGGGCCTCGTGGGCGGGCCGGCCGTTCGCGGCCGGCGGCACCCACTACACGGTGCCGGGGGTGCGCCCCGGTCCCGTGCCCGCGCACGACATCGGCATCTGGCTCGGCGTGATCGGCCCGAAGGCGGTGCGGCTGGTGGGCGCCAAGGCGGACGGCTGGTCGGTGTCCAGCTCCTACGTGCCCCCGCGGCAGCTGCCCGGGCTGAACGCGATCATCACAGAATCCGCACAGGAGGCGGGCCGGGACCCCGGGGAGCTGACCCGGCTCTACAACGTTGCGGGAGCAATCGCGCAACAGGACGGAGACGCCCTCAACGGACCCGTGGCCCGCTGGGTGGAAACCCTCACCGTCCTGCACACGGACTACGGAATGAACACCTTCGTCTTCTGGCCCGTGCGGGACCGCGAACGCCAGTGCCGGGTGTTCGCGGAGGAGGTCGTGCCCGCCGTCCGGGAGCAGCTCAAGAACGGCTGATTCGCGCCGCTGACGCGGGCGGCGGCATGTGCGGGCCCGGGACGTGCCCTACGTCAGCCAGCCGTTCAGCGCCGCCCGCGTCCCGGCCTGGAAGCGGTTCGTGGCGCCCAGCCGCGTCATGAGCTGGGCCACGATCCGGCTCACCGAGCGCTGCGAGACGCCGAGCCGCCGGGCGATCTCCTCGTTCGTCCGGCCGCCCGCCATCAGCAGCAGCACCTCGCGGTCCAGACCGGACGGCGCCCCGTCCCGCCCGGCGGTCTCCGGCTGGGCGAACTCCTCGCCCTCCGACCAGCAGTGCTCGAACAGGCGGCTCAGGAAGCTGAGCACGGCCGGGTCGCGCACCAGCGCGGCCCCCGCCGACGTGTGCCGGGCATCCAGCGGCAGCAGCGCGCACGCCCCGTCGTAGATCAGGACCCGCGACGGCAGCACGCTCAGGCTCCTGACCTCGGCGCCCGCCGAGGTGATCGTCTCCACGTACTGCGCGATGACCCGGTGCCTCAGGGCCGCGTGCTGGAACAGCGACCTGATCCGCACCCCGCGCGAGAGCAGCTCCAGATCCAGCGGCCGGGCCGCGCCGACGGCCGCCTCGTTCTCCCCGCCGCCCGGTATCAGGGCGTCCAGCGACTCGGCGCAGGTGCGGGCGAGGTCGTCGATGACCGACCGCACGTTGTCCAGCCCCTCGACGATCTCGATGCTGCTCTTGGCCGAGCGCATCGAGCGCGCCTCCAGGTAGTCCCCGGACAGCGCCAGAAGCTGCTCCCTGGTGGCCGCCATGGCGATCCGCCGCTGGAGGATGTCCTGCTCCAGGGGCGCCAGAAGGCTCTCCG
This sequence comes from Streptomyces sp. URMC 129, assembly GCF_051386415.1. Classification (NCBI taxonomy): domain Bacteria; kingdom Bacillati; phylum Actinomycetota; class Actinomycetes; order Kitasatosporales; family Streptomycetaceae; genus Streptomyces; species Streptomyces sp. URMC 129. Next base: position 47,991 of record NZ_JBPQTQ010000005.1, on the reverse strand, counting down.
CGGCGCTCTCCGGGCTGACGGCGACCCAGCCGCCCCCGGGGGACGGCTGGAGCAGCCCGAGCCGCGAGAGCAGCCGTTCCGCCCCGGCGACGTCCTCGGCGGTGCAGCCGGCGCGGGCCGCGAGCTGGCTCACCAGAGCCGTCGGGTGCGTCACGCGGAGCTGGTAGACACGGACCGCCACCGCGTCCAGCTCGTCCTCCAGCAGCTCGAAAACGGCGGTCGAGCCGTCCGCCGCGCCGCCGCCGAACCCCTCCCGGTCCCGGTCGCGCGCCGTCAGGACAGCCACCCGTTCAACGCGGCCCGGGCACCCGCCTGGAACCGGCTGTCGGCGCCCAGGCGCTCCATCAGCCGCGCCACGATCCGGCTGACGGACCGGGGCGACATGCCGAGCTGGTGGGCGATGGCCTCGTCCTTCTTGCCCGCCGCCATCAGCAGCAGCACGTCCCGCTCCACGCCGGTCGGCTCGGGACCGGACTTCTGGTCCTCCTCGGAGAAGTCCAGCGCGCGGTCCCAGTAGTGCTCGAAGAGCTGCTGGAGGAAGCTGAGCACGGACGGGTCGCGCACCAGGGCGACGCCGGCGGCCGTGTGCATGGGGTCCAGCGGCAGCACCGCGCAACTGCGGTCGTAGATGAGCATCCGGGACGGCAGCACGCTGGTGGTGCGCACCTGCGCGCCCGCCGCGATCAGCGTCTCGGCGTACTGCACCGTCGCCCAGTACTTGCGCGTGGACTGCTGCCACAACTGCCGCGTCTTCACCCCGCGTTCAAGGGTCTCCAGATCCAGCGGCGTGGCCGCGCGGATGGCCTCCTCCGGGAACCGGCCCGGGACCAGGGCCTCCAGGGTCTTCACACAGGTACGGGCCAGGTCGTCCAGCACGGCGCGGATGTTGTCGATGCCCTCCACGACCTCGATGCTGCTCTTGGCCGAGCGCAGGCTGCGGGCCTCCAGGTAGTCGCCGGACAGCGAGTGCAGGCGCGCGCGCGTCGTCGCCATCGCGATGCGGCGCTGGAGGATGTCCTGCTCAAGGGGGGCCAGCAGGGCATCGGCGGCGCTCTCGGGGCTGATCGCCACCCGGCCGCCGCCCGGCGAGGGACGCAGCAGGCCGAGTGTGAAGAGCCGGGACTCGGCGTCCGTCACCTCTTCATGGGTGAGGCCAGATCTTGCCGCAATCTGCTCCACGGAGTCCGTGGGATGGATAACGCGGAGGCGGTAAACTCGGGTGACCGCTGCGTCTATTTCGCCGGATTCGTGCACGCTCTTCTTCCTTGAACGACATCAGCCAGCCCCTTGGCGTCAACCTGACAGGCGAGATGATGCCACAGCGACTCTATCGACTTCCTCGTGAATGCTCGTGAGCATGATTGGGCCAACATGCCACTCATGTTCGTCTATGTGGACACGGAAGAGGGAACCCGTGAAGAAGTTTGCTGTCAGCGTTCTCGCAGCTCTGCTGATCACGGCGGCGTCCGCCGGTGTCGCCTCCGCCCAGGGCGAGAGCGCGGCCAAGGACACGGGGGCGCAGGCCTCGGGCACGAGCAACATCTGGTTCTGAGCCGGAGCGTCCGCGAGACAGGGAGGCGGCACGATGACGCCCCACAAGCCTCTGGCGGTGCTGCTCAGTCCGCGTCCCACCGTCGTCGACGCGGCTCGCCGGGTCGGTGCGCGCAGTCTCGTGCTCGCCCCCGACCTGTCGGCACCGGGGATCAGTGAGGCCGCCGCGGCGGCCGACGACGCCCTCACCGTCGACTGGGCGGACCACCCCCGGTTGATGATGGTCATCGGGCATCTCGCCAACCTCCCGGCCCGCACCTCCGTCTTCGGCTTCGCCGAGGCCAGCGCGCTCGTCGCCGCCCGTGCGAACGAAGCCCTGCGCTTCCCCGGCAACCCCCATGCGGCCGTCGCGTACCTGACGGACAAGGCCGCCCTGCGCGGCAAGGTCAATCAGCTCACCGGTTCTCCCGTCCGGTTCGAGCGCTGCGACCGCCCCGCGCTGCTGGCCGCCGTGGCCGAGCGGGTCGGCTTCCCCTGCGTGGTCAAGCCGCGCACGGGGTACGGCGGCCAGGACGTCCGTCTGCTGCGTGACACGGCCGGGGCGACGGCGCTGGCCGCCGAGTTGGCCTTCGAGCCGGCCCTGATCGTCGAGGAGTACCTGGAGGGGCCCGAGCTCAGCGTCGAGGCCCACTCGCACGCCGGGGCGCACACGATCCTGGCCGTGACCAGGAAGTACACCTCGGGCGCCCCCGGCTGCCTGGAGACCGGCTACGACCTCCCGGCGGACCTCGACGCGGACACCGCCGACCGCGTCCACCAGCTGGTCACCGCCACGCTCAACGCCGCCGGCCAGCGCAGCGGCCCCTCGCAGACCGAGGTCATCCTCACCGCGCGCGGCCCCCGGCTGGTCGAATCCCACGCCCACCCGGGCGCGGACCACATCAGCGACCTGCTGCTGATGGCGGGCGGGACCGATCTCGCCGCCCTGACGATCGCCAGCGTGCTCGGGCTTCCCGTGCCGCAGGCCGCCCCGCCCGTCGCCCGGTACGCCGGGGTCCGCTTCCTGCGGCTGCCGCCCGGCCTGCTCACGGCCGTGGAGGGCGTCGAGGAGGCGCGGGCGCTGGCGGGCGTCACGGGGCTGGAGATCGCCGTTCCGCTCGGCAGCCATGTCCCGGAGACCACCAGCCGGGTCGCCGGGCATGGCTTCGTCACCGCGGTGGCCGACGGGCCGCAGGAGCTCGAAGCCCTGCTGCGCAAGGCCCAGGACACCCTCCGTCCGGTGGTGGTTCCCGTGCCGGCGAAGGAGGAGGAGCACACTGCCGCCTGACCTGTTCCCCGCGCTGGTCCCGCCGGGGACCCCGGCCCCACGGACAGATCTCTTCCTCCCCTTCCACGGCGTCCTCGCCCGGCCCCTGGGACGCGCCAGCTACTACGTGCTCGAACGCCGCGACGCCGACGGCGTGGTCGCCCAACGCGGCGTCATCGGGGCGCTCAGCCTGAACGGCGTCGAGACCGGCCACGTGCTGCGCCACCAGCGGGTCGGGGAGTCCGACGTGCGGTTCCAGGCCCGGCTGCTGAAGGAGCGCGGCGGCAGCATCGAGCCGCTGCTGCTGACCGCGCCCGACCTCAGCACGTTCCAGCGATGTATCGACCGCACCATCGAGGGCCCGGCCGACCAGGAGCTGCCCACCTCCGAGGGCGGCGTGCAGCGGCTGTGGGCGTGCGACGCGTCCTGGACCGCCGACCCGCCCGCGCTGCCGCCGGTGCTGCTCGCCGACGGCCACCACCGGCTCGAAGCCGCCCGGCGGCTGCACCGGGCCCATCCGGGCGCGGTCGCCGACCGGCTGCCGGCGCTGGTGGTCGACCACCGGCACTATCCGCTGACGCTGTCGGCCACCCACCGCGTGGTGCCCGGCCTCGACATCGAGGCGGCCGTGCGCACCGCCGCCCGCATCGCGCGGGTCAGCGAGCACCCGGCGGGGGACGGCCGCCCGCCGCTGCCGCGGCCCGGCACGTTCCTCCTCACCGGCGGCGGGCAGACGTGGGGACTGTCGGAGATCTCGCCGGCCGCGATGGCCGGGCGGCTGCGGTTCCTGCCGTCCGACTGGGTGGAGCTGCCGGCCGCGATCAGCGACCACGTGCTCATCCCCGCCCTGTGCGAGGAGCAGGGCATCGCCGCCGCGCCCCGCTTCACCAGCCAGTACCCTGGGCCGGGCGAGACCGGCCTGATCCTGCCGCCCCCGACCTGGGACCAGATCTGGGCGGGCGCCGCCAGCGGCGCGGGGATGCCGCCGAAGAGCACATGTCTGGGGCCGGTGCCCGTTCCCGGACAGATCGGCCGCCTCCCGGCCTGAGGACCGCGGCGGGCCGCTCACGGCGGGTGTGCGGGCCCGGTGAGAGCAAGGTTTCGTCGGTGTCACCTCCTGCCACAGCGGCGAAACGCGTCCTCCCTACCTTTCAGGAACCAGGAACCCCTGAACGAGCCTGATTGATGGAGGCGCCATGTCAGCCCCCAAGCCCGCAGCCGCCCGACGAGGGGGCCGCTGGATAGAAGAGTGGGACCCCGAGGACGAGACGTTCTGGCAGGAGAAGGGCGAGCGGATCGCCCGGCGCAACCTGTTCTTCTCCATCCTTTCCGAGCACATCGGCTTCTCGATCTGGACCCTGTGGGCGGTGCTCGTCCTGTTCATGGGGCCCGAGTACGGCATCGACCCGGCCGGGAAGTTCTTCCTCGTCTCGGTGGCCACGCTCGTCGGCGCCTGTGTCCGGGTGCCGTACACCTTCGCGGTGGCCCGCTTCGGCGGGCGCAACTGGACGGTGGTGTCGGCCTCGATGCTGCTCCTGCCGACCGCGGCGGCCTGGATCGTGATGGAGCCGGGCACCTCGTACACCACGTTCATGGTGGTGGCGATGCTCACCGGCGTCGGCGGCGGCAACTTCGCCTCGTCGATGACGAACATCAACGCCTTCTTCCCGCTCCGCAAGAAGGGCTGGGCGCTGGGCCTGAACGCGGGCGGCGGCAACATCGGCGTCCCCGTCGTCCAGCTGGTCGGTCTGCTGGTCATCGCCACCGCGGGCGACGGGCAGCCGCGCGTGCTGCTGGCCGTCTACACGCCGCTGATCGTGGTCGCCGCCTTCCTGGCCTGGCGCTACATGGACAACCTGGCCCCGATGAAGAACGACACCGGTGCCGCCAAGGAGTCCGTGCGGGAGGCCCACACCTGGATCATGTCGTTCCTGTACATCGGCACCTTCGGCTCGTTCATCGGCTACAGCTTCGCCTTCGGCCTGGTGCTCCAGAACCAGTTCGACCGCACCCCGCTCCAGGCGGCCTCGATCACCTTCATCGGCCCGCTGCTGGGCTCGCTGATCCGCCCGATCGGCGGGTACTGGGCGGACAAGTACGGCGGCGCGAAGATCACGCTCTTCACCTTCGCGGGCATGGCCGCGGCCACCGGCGTGGTCGTGGCGGCCTCCGTGCAGGAGTCGCTGCCGGTCTTCCTCGTCGGGTTCATCGGCCTCTTCGTGCTGAGCGGCCTGGGCAACGGCTCGACGTACAAGATGATCCCCGGCATCTACCAGGCCAAGGCGCGGGCGCTCGGTCTCACCGGTGAGGAGGCCGCCGCGTACGGGCGCCGCCTGTCCGGTGCCGCGATCGGCCTGATCGGCGCGGTCGGCGCGCTCGGCGGGCTCGGGATCAACCTGGCCTTCCGGCAGTCCTTCATGTCCACCGGGACCGGCACCAGCGCCTTCGCCTCGTTCCTCGGCCTGTACGCGGTGTGTTTCACGGTCACCTGGGCCGTATACCTGCGCCGGTCGACCCCGGCCGGCATCCCGGCGCCGGACGAAAAGGCCACCGATGGCAGCAGCGAGCAGCAGCCCGCCTACGCGGGAGTGTGACACCGCCCACGACGGGCCGTACGTAACTTGCGAGTAACAAACGGATACCGAGCCTGTCATGCTCCGTTGGCAGGCTCGGTACCCGTATCGGAACACTCTGGGCGGAGCGGATACGCCATGCGTCAGGAACAGCGCGACATCAGGCCACTCGACGGATTCACCGTGGGCGTCACCGCGGCCCGCCGCGCGGACGAGCTCGGGGCCCTGCTGCGGCGGCGCGGCGCCGAGGTGCAGCACGCGCCGGCGCTGCGCATCGTGCCCCTGTCCGACGACGACCAGCTCCTCGCGGCCACCAGGAACCTGATCGCCGCGGCCCCCGACATCGTCGTCGCCACCACCGCGATCGGCTTCCGCGGCTGGGTGGAGGCGGCCGACGGCTGGGGCCTGGGCGAGTCCCTGCTCGACACCCTGACCGGTGCCGAACTGCTGGCCCGCGGCCCCAAGGTGCGCGGCGCGGTGCGGGCGGCCGGGCTCACCGAGAAGTGGTCGCCGGCCTCGGAATCGATGGCCGAGGTGCTGCAGCGCCTGCTCGACCAGGGCGTCGACGGCCGGCGCGTCGCCCTCCAGCTGCACGGCGAGCCGCTGCCCGGCTTCATCGAGGCGCTGCGCGAGGCCGGCGCCGAGGTGGTCGAGGTGCCCGTCTACCGGTGGATGCCGCCGCAGGACATCGCGCCGGTCGACCGGCTCATCGACGCGGTCCTCGGCCGCGGTGTCGACGCCATCACGTTCACCAGCGCGCCCGCCGCCGCCTCCCTGCTGCGGCGCGCCGACGAGCGCGGCGTCTCCGACCAGCTGGTGACCGCCCTGCAGAAGCACGTGCTGCCCGCCTGCGTCGGCCCGGTCACCGCGCTGCCGCTCCAGGCCCGTGACGTGCCCACCTGCCAGCCCGAACGGTTCCGGCTCGGCCCGCTGGTGCAGTTGCTGTGTCACGCGCTCCCCGGCCGGTCCCGGCCGCTGCCCGTCGCCGGGCGGCGGCTGGAGATCCGCGGCCACGCGGTGATCGTGGACGGCGAGCTGCGGCCCGTGCCGCCGGCCGGCATGGCGCTGCTGCGGCTGCTGGCCCGGCGCCCCGGCTGGGTCGTGCCCCGCGCGGAGCTGCTGCGCGCCCTGCCGGGCGCCGGGCGCGACGAACACGCCGTGGAGACCGCCATGGCCCGGCTGCGCGGCGCCCTCGGCGCGCCCACGCTGATCCAGACCGTCGTCAAACGCGGCTACCGGCTGGCCCTCGACGCCGCCCTGGACAGTCACAAGTACAGCGATTGACGTCCTGACCCGCGCGAATCGTTCCGATCTCGCGTACGGTGGACCGCTGCCACGCCGAGCGCGGGCGGCTCACGCGACGACGGCCGCCCGCCCAGAAGAACGAGGGGGGCCGGAGCGGTGGACGCGCGGGAACGGGAGATCCAGGGCGAGCAGCGGCACCTGGACACCGTCTACGACCGCCTCGCGGAGAAGATCCACGAGGCGGAGTACCTCATGGCGGACGCGGCCCGCCGCGTCCAGGTGGGCACACCGGGCGCGCTGGCCGAGCGCGACGCCCAGGTCTTCCGCGCCGGCCTCCACCTGAATCGCCTGAACAGCGAGTTCGAGGACTTCCTCTTCGGCCGCATCGACCTGCTCGCCGGCAAGGACGGCGTCCGGGGCGCCGACGGCGCGTACACCTCGGTCGAGCCGGCCGACGACGCGGTGCGCGACGGCGTGGCCGACATCGCGGAGACCCTGCACATCGGCCGCATGGGCGTGCTCGACGCCGACTACGTTCCGCTGGTCATCGACTGGCGGGCGCCCGCCGCCGCGCCGTTCTACCGCGCCACCCCCGTCGCGCCCGGCCGCGTGGTGCGCCGGCGCGTGATCCGCAGCCGGGGGCGCCGGGTGCTGGGCGTCGAGGACGACCTGCTCCGCCCCGAGCTGCGGGCCCGGCTCGGCGGCGCCGAGCTGCCGGTCGTCGGCGACGGCGCGCTGATGGCCGCTCTCGGCCGGGCGCGCGGTCACCGGATGACCGACATCGTCGCCTCCATCCAGGCCGAGCAGGACGAGGTGATCCGCGCCCCCGCCGTCTCGGTCACCGAGGTCACCGGCGGACCCGGCACCGGCAAGACCGCCGTGGCGCTGCACCGGGCCGCCTACCTGCTCTACCAGGACCGGCGGCGGTACGCGGGCGGGATCCTCGTGGTCAGCCCGACCCCGCTGCTCGTCTCCTACACCGAGGGCGTGCTCCCGTCCCTGGGCGAGGAGGGACAGGTCGCCATCCGCGCGCTGGGCTCGCTGGTGGACGGCGTCACCGCCGACGCGTACGACGACCAGGCGGTCGCGCGGATCAAGGGCTCCGCCGTGATGGCCCGGGTGCTGCACCGGGCGGCGCGCGGCGCGGTGGACGCGCCGGGCGCGCCCGAGCGGCTGCGGGTGGTGGCGTTCGGCCGCCGCGTCGAGCTGGAGGGCGAGGCGCTGGCCCGGGTCAGGCAGCAGACCCTGGGCGGCACCGCGCCGGTCAACCTGCTGCGGCCTCGCGCGCGGCGGCTGCTTCTGGACGCGCTGTGGGAGGCGTCGGACGCGCGCGGCCGGTACCCGGACGCGGCGATCGCGGCCGAGGCGAGGGAGGCGTTCAACGAGGACATCGGCTCCGAGGACGTCTTCCGGGACTTCCTCGACGCCTGGTGGCCGGAGGTCAGCCCGCTCCAGGTGCTGGCCGCGATGGCCGACGAACAGCGCCTCGGCCGCTGGGCGCGGCGCCTGCTGCGCCCCCGCGAGGTGCGCCAACTCGCCCGCTCGCTGCGGCGGATCACCCCGGAGGGCCGGGGCCTGTCCGGCCACGACGTGGCGCTCCTGGACGAGTTGAGGGTGCTGCTCGGCACCCCGCCCCGGCCCGCGAAGCCGCGCGAGACGGACGTGCTGGACCAGCTCACCGGTCTCGACGAGGTGACCACCTACGCCGAACGTTTCTCCGCCCGGCGGGAGTCGAGGAACCTGGAGGAGGACCGCGCCGACTACGCGCACGTCATCGTGGACGAGGCGCAGGACCTGACACCCATGCAGTGGCGGATGGTGGGCCGGCGCGGGCGGCAGGCCACGTGGACCATCGTCGGTGACCCGGCGCAGAGTTCGTGGCCCGCGCCCGAGGAGGCGGCGGCCGAGAAGGACGCGGCGCTGGGCAGGCGTCCGCGCCGCCGGTTCGAGCTGACGGTCAACTACCGCAATCCGGCCGAGATCGCCCGCGTCGCGGACGGCGTGCTGGCGCGCGCGATGCCCGGGGCGCGTCCGCCGCGCGCCGTGCGCGAGACCGGCGTGGCCCCCCGTTTCGCCACCGCGCCCACGGCGCGCGCGCTGGCGGACGCGGTGCGCGCCGAGGCGGCGTGGCTGCTCCGGGAGGTCGAGGGCACGGTCGGCGTGGTGGTGGCGATGGCCCGCCGGGAGGAGGCCGCCGGGTGGCTGGCCGGGCTCGGGGACCGGCTGGTGGTGCTGGGCAGCCTGGAGGCCAAGGGGCTGGAATACGACGCCACGCTCGTGGCGGCGCCCGGCGAGATCGCGGACGAGTCACCGGCCGGGCTGCGCGTGCTGTACGTGGCCCTCACCCGGGCCACCCAGCGGCTCACCGTGCTGTCCTCGCCCGCCGACCAGCCCGACGGCGCGGGGGTGCCGGCCCTGCTCCGCTGAGCCCGCCGGGTCCGGGCGCCGGGCGGTGCGCCGTTCCGGCACCGTCCTGACCTGCGTCTTGGCGGCCGGCGATGCCCGGTTGACCCCGGGGCCTGGTGCTGTAGCCTGGAAAAGGCGCCGGCCCGTTTCATGCCCCCGGGCCCAACCATTGTCGCTTCGAGCGACCACTTGCCGCGAGGCGGCTGGCGGGTCGGTGCCCTTCTCTCCCCTTCGTTCACTCTTTCCGGGACTGCTGGTCCTGGCCTCTTCCTTCCCCTGTTACGGTCATATCGGTCGTCCGTCCCGCCTTTGGCCGTGTCCGGTTCCTCTCGTAGGGTGACAGACACTCGGGGGCGGAAGAGGAACAGCGAAGGAAGTCGCCCATGGCAACGGCACCCAGCGTCTCGTATTCGATGACTGTCCGGCTGGAGGTCCCGGCCAGCGGCACGGCGGTCAGCCAGCTCACCACCGTGGTGGAGTCCTCCGGCGGCTCGGTCACCGGCCTCGACGTCACCGCCTCCGGACACGAGAAGCTGCGTATCGACGTGACCATCGCGGCGAGTTCCACCGCGCACGCCGATGAAATCGTCCAGAAGCTCCGCGCGATCGAGGGCGTTGCGGTCGGCAAGGTTTCCGATCGCACCTTCCTGATGCACCTGGGCGGCAAGATCGAGATGACGTCCAAGCATCCGATTCGCAATCGCGATGACTTGTCCATGATCTACACGCCGGGTGTGGCCCGCGTGTGCACCCAGATCGCCGCCCACCCGGAGGACGCCCGGCGGCTGACGATCAAGCGCAACAGCGTCGCCGTCGTCACCGACGGCTCCGCCGTGCTGGGCCTGGGCAACATCGGCCCGCGGGCCGCGCTGCCGGTGATGGAGGGCAAGGCCGCGCTGTTCAAGCGCTTCGCCGGGATCGACGCCTGGCCGCTGTGCCTGGACACCCAGGACACCGACGCGATCGTGGAGATCGTCAAGGCCATCGCGCCCGGCTTCGCCGGGATCAACCTGGAGGACATCTCCGCCCCCCGCTGCTTCGAGATCGAGGCGCGGCTGCGCGAGGCGCTGGACATCCCCGTCTTCCACGACGACCAGCACGGCACGGCCATCGTGGTGCTCGCCGCCCTGCACAACGCGCTGCGCGTGGTGGGCAAGGAACTCGGCGCGGTCCGGGTCGTCATGTCGGGCGCGGGCGCGGCCGGCACGGCCATCCTCAAGCTGCTGATCGAGGCCGGCGTCAAGCACGCCGTCGTGGCCGACATCCACGGCGTGGTGCACGCCGGGCGGCACGATCTGGTGGACGCGGACGGCGATTCGCCGCTGCGCTGGATCGCCGACAACACCAACCCGGAGGGCATCACCGGGACTCTGCGCGAGGCCGTGGCCGGCGCGGACGTCTTCATCGGCGTCTCCGCCCCCGACGTGCTGGACGCGGCGGACGTGGCCGCGATGGCGGACGGCGCCATCGTCTTCGCGCTCGCGAATCCGGACCCCGAGATCGACCCGGCCGTGGCCCGGCAGACCGCCGCCGTGGTGGCCACCGGCCGCTCCGACTTCCCCAATCAGATCAACAACGTGCTGGTGTTCCCAGGGGTGTTCCGCGGTCTGCTGGACGCGCAGTCCGCCACCGTCAGCTCCGCGATGATGCTCGCCGCCGCCCGCGCGCTCGCGGACGTCGTCGGCGAAGGGGAGCTGAACGCCAACTACATCGTCCCCAGCGTCTTCAACGAGAAGGTCGCCGGGGCGGTCGCGGGCGCCGTCCGCGAAGCCGCGCAGGGCTTGTAGGGGCGGCGAGTCGGTTGCCGGGGCCGCGCGACTGCCCCTTAGGGTGACCGGGAGGCAAAGCCTCGGGAACGTCACCGGCGAGACGAAAAGGCGCTCTTCGTGTGACCCCGCTGGTGCCGGATTGGCCTTCCCGCCACTGGTGGGGGCAGGATGCGTACCCGGGCGAGGGGTTCGCGGAACGCAGACCCGGGTCCGGGGACTGTCAGTGGGCCCTGGCAGCATCGGCTTCGATCTCACGCCTCATTGGCAAGATGAACACGGGAGTACGAAATATGAACCGCAGTGAGCTGGTGGCCGCTCTGTCCGAGCGCGCCGAGGTGACTCGGAAGGACGCCGATGCTGTGCTGGCGGCCCTGGCCGAGACCATCGGGGAGGTCGTTGCCAAGGGGGACGAAAAGGTCACCATTCCCGGCTTCCTGACCTTCGAGCGGACCCACCGCGCCGCTCGCACCGCCCGCAACCCGCAGACCGGGGAGCCCATCCAGATCCCCGCCGGATACAGCGTCAAGGTGTCCGCGGGTTCCAAGCTGAAGGACGCCGCCAGGGGCAAGTGACGCCCGCGGAAGGCGACAAGGGGTGGCCCGCCGGGCCACCCCTTTCTCTGTGCCGCCGTTCGCGTCCGTCCCCGCCGCCGTTCTCTTCCGTGAACGTCACGCGGCGGGCCGGCGCCGTCAAGCTCCCTACGGGCGCTCGACCTTGGCGCCCAGGTCCTCCAGCTTCCGCACGAAGTTCTCGTAGCCGCGGTTGATCAGCCCGATGCCGTGCACCCGCGAGGTGCCCTCGGCCGCCAGCGCCGCGATCAGGTACGAGAAGCCGCCGCGCAGGTCCGGGATGACCAGGTCGGCGCCGTGCAGCCGGGTCGGGCCCGAGACCACCGCCGAGTGCAGGAAGTTGCGCTGGCCGAAGCGGCAGGGCGTGCCGCCCAGGCACTCGCGGTAGAGCTGGATGTGCGCCCCCATCTGGTTGAGCGCGCTGGTGAATCCGAGCCGCGACTCGTACACCGTCTCGTGCACGATCGACAGGCCCGACGCCTGCGTCAGCGCGACCACCAGCGGCTGCTGCCAGTCGGTCTGGAAGCCCGGGTGCACGTCGGTCTCCAGCGCGATCGCGTTCAGCGGGCCGCCCGGGTGCCAGAAGCGGATGCCCTCGTCGTCGATCTCGAACGCGCCGCCCACCTTCCGGTAGACGTTGAGGAACGTCATCATCTCCCGCTGACGGGCGCCGCGCACGTAGACGCTGCCCTCGGTGGCCAGCGCCGCGCTCGCCCAGGACGCCGTCTCCAGCCGGTCGGGCAGCGCCCGGTGCGTGTAGCCGCCGAGTCGCTCCACGCCGGTGATGCGGATGGTCCGGTCCGTGTCCATGGAGATCATCGCGCCCATCTTCTGGAGCACGCAGATCAGGTCCTCGATCTCCGGCTCCACGGCCGCGTTCGACAGCTCGGTCACGCCCTCCGCCAGCACGGCGGTCAGCAGCACCTGCTCGGTGGAGCCGACCGACGGGTACGGCAGCCGGATCTTGCAGCCGCGCAGGCCGCGCGGCGCCTCCAGGTACTGCCCGTCGGCCCGCTTCTCGATCACCGCGCCGAACTGCCGCAGCACGTCGAAGTGGAAGTCGACCGGCCGGCCGCCGATGTCGCAGCCGCCGAGCCCGGGAATGAACGCGTGGCCGAGCCGGTGCAGCAGCGGGCCGCAGAACAGGATCGGGATGCGCGAGGACCCGGCGTGCGCGTCGATGTCGGCCACGTTCGCGCTCTCCACGCGCGACGGGTCGAGCACCAGCTCGCCGTGCTCCTCCCCGCTGCGGACGGTCACGCCGTGCAACTGCAGCAGTCCGCGCACCACCCGCACGTCGCGGATGTCGGGCACGTTCCGCAGGCGGCTGGGGGCGCTGCCGAGCAGCGCCGCGACCATGGCCTTGGGAACCAGGTTCTTCGCCCCCCGGACCCGGATCTCCCCCTCGATCGGGGTGCCGCCGTGAACAAGAAGTACGTCGTCGGTCATGGGACTCACGATCTGCGCGGATGGATGCGGGCCAACCGCATCGATGGTAGTGCGCCCCGGGCGGACCGGCCCGGGGGGCGGGCGTGGCGGGCGCCGGACGGCATCCGGGACGGCACTCCCCAGCACCGGGAGGGATGCGGAATCATGGCCGCATGACCGAGGCGTCCTCGCTCACCGGGCGGCTGCTGGTGGCCACGCCCGCGCTGTCCGATCCGAACTTCGACCGCTCCGTCGTGCTCCTCCTCGACCACGACCGCGAGGGCGCCCTGGGCGTCGTGCTGAACCGCCCCACCCCTGTCGGCGTCTCCGAGGTCCTCGAACCGTGGGCCGCGCTGGCCGGTGAGCCCGGCGTCGTCTTCCAGGGCGGACCTGTCGCCCTGGACGCCGCGCTCGCGCTCGCCGTCGTCCCCGGCTCGGGGACTCCCCCGGACTCCGTCCGGGTGGGACCCCTGGGCTGGCGGCGCGTGCACGGCTCGATCGGCCTGGTCGACCTGGAGGCGCCGCCGGAGGTGCTGGCCGCCGAGCTGGGCTCGCTGCGGATCTTCGCCGGATACGCCGGCTGGGGTCCGGAACAGCTCGAACGGGAGCTGGAGGAGGGCGCCTGGTACGTCGTGGACTCCGAGCCGGGAGACGTCTCGGCGCCCGAGCCGGAGCGGCTGTGGCGGGCCGTGCTGCGCCGCCAGCGCGGCAGCCTGGCACTGCTCGCCACATACCCGGACGACCCGTCGCTCAATTAGGCTTGGTACTCATGAGCACTGTTGAGCCCGAGCGCGGAGCGGGTACCGGCACCCTCGTCGAGCCCACCCCGCAGACGACGCACGGCGACGGCGACCACGAGCGCTTCGCCCACTATGTCCAGAAGGACAAGATCATGGCGAGCGCGCTGGACGGCACCCCCGTCGTCGCGCTCTGCGGGAAGGTCTGGGTGCCCGGCAGGGATCCCAAGAAGTACCCGGTGTGCCCGCTGTGCAAGGAGATCTACGAGTCCATGGGCTCCTTCGGGGGCGGCGGCAAGGACGGCAAGGGCGGCAAGCAGTAACCGTTCCGCCGCCCCGCCGCCGGGCCGCGTCCGGCGGCGGGAGCCCTCGCCCTGTGCCCTGATCGTGTGAGATGCCGCCCACGCCCGGTCCGGCTCTCCCCACCCGCCCCACGGCCGGGCGACCCCCGCGTCGGCGGAGCCGGAATCTATGCCAGAGTTGCCACGTCCCGGCCCCGAGCACGTACCGTACGGCTCGGTAGCCGGGACGACCGGAAAGGGGCTGGATTGAGCACGCACGCACCGCATGCACCGCAGACGGACCGGCTCGTCGCGCTCCCGGGCACGCTGGACGACGCCGTGGCCGCGCTGGCCGAGGTGCCCGCGGCCGTGCCCGTCGCGGGCGGCACCGATCTGATGACCCAGGTCAACGCCGGGCTGCTGCGCCCGGCCGCCCTGGTCGGCCTCGGGCGCCTGGCGGAGCTGCGTGGCTGGGCGTACCAGGACGGCCACGCGCTGCTCGGCGCGTGCCTGACCCACGCGCGGATGGCCCGCCCCGACTTCGCCGCCCTCATCCCCGCGCTCGCCGCGGCGGCCCGTTCCGCGGGGCCGCCGCAGGTGCGCAACGCCGGGACGCTCGGCGGCAACATCATCTCCGCCGCCCCCACCGGCGACACCCTCCCCGTGCTGGCCGCGCTGGAGGCGACGCTGCTGGTCGCGGGCCCCGACGGCGACGGCAGACAGATCCCCGTCAGCCACCTGCTGGCCGGCCGCGACCGGCTGCGCCCCGGGGAACTGCTCGCCCATGTGCGGGTGCCGCTGCTGCACGCCGCGCAGACGTTCCTGAAGGCCACCAGCCGCACCGGGCCGTCCCGCGCGCTCGCCTCGGTCGCCGTGGTGCTGGACCCGGTGCACCGCGAGGTGCGCTGCGCGGTCGGCGCCGTCGCCCCGATGCCGCTGCGCCCGCTGGACGCCGAGCGCTGGGTGGCCTCGCTGGTGGACTGGGACGGCGAGCGCGGCCTGGCGCCGGAGGTGCTGGCGGCCTTCGGGGACTACGTCGGCATGGCCTGCATCCCGGACCCGGAGCCGCCGGAGGACGGCGGCGAGCCCGCGCAGCTCCCTGCCGCCGTGCTGCACATGAGGCGTACCGTGGCAACCCTCGCCCGCCGTGGACTCGGAAGGGCTCTCGCATGAGCAACGATCAGCAGCCGGAGCAGGACGTCCCTGGCCCGCAGCCGAGCTGGGGCGGGGAGTACGACGCCGAGGCCACCGCCTTCATAGAGCTTCCGCCCGGCTACGCCGAGGGGACCGGCGGCGAGCCGCTGGCCGCCCCGGGCCACGGGTACCGGCCGCCGGAGATCGGCCGGCCCACCGCGCCGCCCGCCACCGCCGAGGCCACCACCGACCCCGGCGCGACCGGGCAGTGGACGATGCCGTTCGGCTGGGGCACACCGCAGCCCGAGGGCGGGGGCGGCGTACCGCGCTCCCCGCAGCTGCCGACCGCCGCCGCCATGGGCCAGGGCGCCGCGCTGGCCGGCGGGCGCCGCCCGCTGGGCGACGGCCCCGCCGTCGCGGCCGGTCCCGAGGGGCACGGTGTTGAGGGACACGGTCCCGAGGGGCACCGGCAGCCGCCCGCGCAGGCCGGGCACGACGGCGCGCCCTGGTCGGGCGCGGCCGGGCAGTCCGTTCCGCCGTCGCCCTGGTCCGGGCCGCCCGCCGGGGAGCCGCACCCGCCCGAGCCCGAGCCGGAGATCCCCGCCGCCGTGGCCGGCGCGGCGGAGCCGGTGACCGCCGCCGAGGAGGCCGTGACCGGCGAGGGGGCCGCCCCGGGCGGCAGCCGCAGCGAGCACCCCGAGGTCAGCTACGTGCTGCGCGTCAACGGCGTGGACCGGCCCGTCTCCGGCGCCTGGATCGGCGAGTCGCTGCTGTACGTGCTGCGCGAGCGGCTCGGCCTGGCCGGTGCGAAGGACGGCTGCGCGCAGGGCGAGTGCGGGGCCTGCTCGGTGCAGGTGGACGGCCGCCTGGTGGCGGCCTGCCTGGTGCCGGCCGCGACCGCTTCCGGCAGCGAGATCCGCACCGTGGAGGGGCTGGGCGGCGACGGCACGCCCTCGGACGTGCAGCGGGCGCTGGCCGCGTCGGCCGTGCAGTGCGGCTTCTGCCTGCCGGGCATGGCCATGACCATCCACGACCTGCTGGAGGGCAATCCGGCGCCCACCGAGCTGGAGACCCGCCGGGCCCTGTGCGGCAACCTGTGCCGCTGCTCCGGCTACCGGGGCATCCTGGACGCGGTGCGCGCGGTGGTGGACGAGCGCGCCGCCACAAGCCCGCGCGCCGAGCGCGGCGAACGGTCCGCGCGCCCCGCCCCCGAGCCGCACGACCCGGCGTCCGCCACCGAGCCCCCGGCCGGACCGGTGGTCGCGCCACCGGCCGGGCCCCCGCCCCATGAGCACACCGCCCGCATTCCCCACCAGGCCGGGCCGCCCCCGGTCTCCGGCCGGGGCTATCCCCAGGCAGGAGGCATGTGATGACGGACCGACCCCAGGCCGCGGACGCGGCGGCCGTCACGATGGTGCCCGCCCAGGGCGGCGAGGCGCCGCCGCGCCGCGAGCCGCACGGCCTCGGCGCCTCCGTCGGGCCCGCCGAGGCGGACGCCAAGGTGCAGGGGACCTACCCGTACACCGCCGACCTGTGGGCCGAGGGCCTGCTGTGGGCCGCGGTGCTGCGCTCCCCGCACCCGCACGCGCGCATCAAGGGCATCGACACCGCCGACGCCGCCGCGCTGCCCGGCGTGCGGGCCGTCGTCACCCACGAGGACGTGGCGGGCGGGGCCGGTCTCGGCCGGGCCGTCACCGACCGGCCCCCGCTCGCCTCCGAGGTGGTGCGGTACCACGGCGAGCCCGTCGCCGCCGTCGCCGCCGACCACCCCGAGACCGCCCGGCTCGCCGCCGCCGCGATCGTCGTGGAGTACGAGGTCCTCGACCCGGTCACCGACCCGGAGAAGTCGTTCGAGGCCGAGCCCCTCCACCCCGACGGCAATCTGATCCGCCACATCCCGCTGCGCCACGGCGACCCGTCCGCCACCGGCGAGGTCGTGGTCGAGGGCCTGTACCGGGTGGGGCGGCAGGACCCGGCGCCCATCGGGGTGGAGTCCGGGCTCGCCGTGCCGCGCCCGGACGGCGGGGTCGAGGTCTACACCGGCACCACCGACCCCCACACCGACCGGGACCGGCTCGCCGCCTGCCTCGGCCTCGAACTCGATCAGGTGAAGATCTACGTCACCGGCGTGCCCGGCGCGCTGGGCGACCGCGAGGACCTGGGATTCCAGCTCCCGCTGGCGCTGCTGGCCATCCGCACCGGCAGCCCGGTGAAGCTGGCGGCGACCCGCGAGGAGTCGTTCCTCGGCCACGCCCACCGGCACCCGACCCTGCTGCGCTACTGGCACCACGCCGACCGCGAGGGGAAGCTGGTCAAGGTCGAGGCGCAGCTCCTGATGGACGCGGGCGCCTACGCCGACGACTCCGCGGAGGCGCTGGCCGCCGCCGTCTCGTTCGCCGCCGGGCCCTACGTCGTGCCGAACGCGGTGATCGACGGCTGGGCCGTCCGGACGAACAACCCGCCCTCGGGCTATCTGCGCGGCGAGGGCGCCATGCAGGTGTGCGCCGCGTACGAGGGCCAGATGGACAAGCTGGCCGCCCAGCTCGGCATCGACCCGGCGGAGCTGCGGGCGCGCAACGTGCTGGCCACCGGGGACCCGCTGCCCACCGGCCAGACCGTGACCTGCCCGGCGCCGGTCGCGGAGCTGCTGACGGCCGTGCGCGAGGCGCCGCTGCCCGCGCTGCCCAAGGACGGGCCGGTGGCGGACTGGCTGCTGCCCGGCGGCCCGGACGGCGCCGCCGAGCCGGGCGCGGTGCGGCGCGGCGTCGGGTACGCGCTGGGCATGGTGCACATGCTCGGCGCGGAGGGCGCGGACGAGGTGTCGACGGCCACGGTCAAGGTCGAGGGCACGGTGGCGACCGTGCTGTGCGCGGCGGTCGAGACGGGACAGGGCTTCGCGACGCTGGCCCGGCAGATCGTGCAGGACGTGCTGGGCGTGGACGAGGTGCACGTCGCCCCCGTGGACACCGACCAGCCGCCGGCCGGGCCCGGCGGCCGGGGCCGGCACACGTGGGTGTCGGGCGGCGCGGTGGAGCGGGCGGCGAAGATGGTCCGCACGCAGCTGCTGCAGCCGCTGGCGACGAAGTTCGGGATGTCCGCCGAGCTGCTGACCATCGCGGACGGCAAGATCACCTCCTACGACGGGGTGCTGAGCACCACCGTGGCCGAGGCCCTGGAGGGCAAGGAGCTGTGGGCGACGGCCCAGTGCCGGCCGCACCCGACCGAGCCGCTGAACGAGGCGGGCCGGGGCGACGCGTTCGTCGGGCTGGCCTTCGCCGCCGTGCGGGCCGTGGTCGACGTGGACGTCGAGCTGGGCTCGGTGCGGGTGGTGGAGATGGCGATCGCCCAGGACGTCGGGCGGGTGCTGAACCCGCGGCAGGTGGCGGCGCGGATCGAGGCCGGGGTCACCCAGGGCGTCGGCGCGGCGCTCACCGAGCATCTGCGGGTGGTGCGCGGGATGGTGCGGCGGCCGGACCTGGCCGGGTACGCGCTGCCGACGCCGCTGGACGCGCCCGAGGTGCGGATCGTGAAGCTGGTCGAGGAGCGGGACGTGGTGGCGCCGTTCGGGGCGAAGGCGGTCAGCGCCGTGCCGCTGGTGGTGTCGCCCGCGGCGGTGGCGGCGGCGGTCCGCGCGGCCACCGGCCGCCCGGTGAACCGGCTGCCGATCCGCCCGCAGGCGGCGGTCGGGGTGGCATAGCCGGGGAAGACGGGCCCTGGGGCGATCGGCCGACCACCTCACGTCTCGGGGCCATAGGCGACGGCGGGCTACGGTCCTTACCGTGTGACGTATGACCGACGTCGGTGCCGCTCCCGGATCCTCCCTGACCCCTTCTCCCGTTCCCGCCGCTGGTCCGTCGCCGGTCTCCGGGGCCGGCGGTGGCGTGCTGAGCCGTCCGTACCGCGCGCTGACGCTGGGCTGCGTCAGCACGATCCTGCTGATCGCGTTCGAGGCGATGGCCGTCGGCACGGTGATGCCCGCGGCGGCCGAGGCGCTGGACGGGCTCGGGCTGTACGCGTTCGCCTTCTCCGGCTTCTTCACCACGAGCCTGCTGGGCATGGTCGCCGCGGGCCAGTGGGCCGACCGGCGCGGGCCGGCCGGTCCGGTGGTGGCGGGCATCGCGTCGTTCGCGGCGGGGCTGCTGCTGTCGGGCACGGCCGGGACGATGTGGGTCTTCGTGCTGGGCCGGGCGGCGCAGGGCGTGGGCGGCGGGCTGGTGATCGTGGCGCTGTACGTGCTCGTGCGGCGGGCGTTCCCCGAGCCGCTCCAGGCGGCGGCGCTGGCGTCGTTCTCGGCGGCCTGGGTGGTGCCCTCGATGGTGGGCCCGGTCGTCGCGGGCACGGTGACGGAACGGTTCGGCTGGCGGTGGGTCTTCCTCGGCATCACCGCGCTGGTGGTGCTGCCGCTGGTGATCATGCTGCCGGCGCTGCGCGCCCAGGCCGCCGCGGCGCCCGGGAACGCGGCGGCCGACCGGTTCGACGGGCGGCGGCTGCGGCTGGCCGCGGCCGTGGCGGTGGGCGCGGGGCTGCTGCAGTACGGCGGCCAGGACCCGCGCTGGCTGTCCCTGGTCCCGGTGGCCGCCGGTCTGGCGCTGCTGGCCCCCTCGGCGCGGCGGCTGCTGCCGCGCGGCACGTTCCGCGCGGCGCGCGGGCTGCCGTCGGTGATCATGCTGCGCGGCCTGCTGTCGGCGGCGTGGCTGGCGTCGCAGGCGTTCCTGCCGCTGCTGCTGGTGACCCAGCGCGGCCTGTCGTACACCGAGGCCGGTCTGGCGCTGGCCGCCTCCGGTGGCCTGTGGGCGCTGGGCTCGTACACCCAGTCGGCCTCGTGGGCCGAGCCGCGCCGCTACCGGCTCACGACCCTGGGCACGGTGCTGCTGGCCCTGGCCGTGGGGACGACGCCGCTGGTGCTGCTCGACGCGGTCCCGGTGTGGCTCCCGGCGGTCACCCTGTCGGTGGGCGCCTTCGGCATGGGCCTGGCCGTGGCCTCGGTCGGCGTCCTGGTGCTGCGGCTGTCCACGCCGGGGGAGGCGGGCGGCAACGTGGCGTCCCTCCAGGTCTTCGACAGCCTGGGCAACGTGGCGATGCTGACGGCGGTCGGCACCCTCTTCGCCGCCCTCGGTGGCGACACGGCGTCCACGGGCCACGGGACGGCGGCGACGGCCGGACCGGCGGTGGGCGCGGGCGCGTTCGTCGCGGTGTACGCGTGCACGACGGCGGCGGCGCTGCTGAGCATCGTGGTGTCCGGGCGGCTGCGGACCCCGGCGGCGACCGCGGTGTGACCTGAGCCGCATCTGTCCGGCGCGCGGCGGGGATACGCTGGCGCGGTCGTTCCTCCGTCCGCCGTCGTCCACCCCGTCCCGGAGACCGTGAGTACCACCGCCGCCTCGTCCGCCTCTCCGTCCCCGTCGTCGCACCACCTGTCTCCCGCCTTTCCCGGCCGCGCCCCCTGGGGCACGGCGGGGAAGCTGCGGGCCTGGCAGCAGGGCGCGATGGACACGTATCTCGCCGCGCAGCCGCGGGACTTCCTCGCGGTCGCCACCCCGGGCGCCGGCAAGACCACCTTCGCGCTCACCCTCGCCTCCTGGCTGCTGCACCACCACGTCGTGCGGCAGGTGACCGTCGTCGCGCCGACCGAGCACCTCAAGGCGCAGTGGGCCGACGCCGCCGCCCGGATAGGGATCCGGCTCGATCCCGGGTACAGCGCCGGGCCCCTCGGCCGCGAGTACCACGGGG
Source organism: Streptomyces sp. URMC 129 (assembly GCF_051386415.1). Classification (NCBI taxonomy): domain Bacteria; kingdom Bacillati; phylum Actinomycetota; class Actinomycetes; order Kitasatosporales; family Streptomycetaceae; genus Streptomyces; species Streptomyces sp. URMC 129. The sequence goes on along the minus strand of NZ_JBPQTQ010000005.1, from coordinate 27,322 downwards.
TCGCGGTCACCTACGCGGGCGTCGGCGTCCGGCCGATGCTGCACCGGAACCGCTGCGAGCAGCGCAAGACGCTGGTGATCCTCGACGAGATCCACCACGCCGGTGACTCCCGCTCGTGGGGCGAGGCGTGCCTGGAGGCCTTCGAACCGGCCACGCGGCGGCTGGCGTTGACGGGCACGCCGTTCCGGTCCGACACCAACCCCATCCCGTTCGTCACCTATGCCGAGGGCGGCGACGGCATCCGGCGCTCCGTCGCGGACTACACCTACGGATACGGCAACGCGCTGGCCGACGGCGTCGTGCGGCCGGTCATCTTCCTCTCCTACAGCGGCAGCATGCGCTGGCGCACCAAGGCCGGTGACGAGGTGGCCGCGCGGCTCGGGGAGCCGATGACCAAGGACGCCACCTCGCAGGCGTGGCGGACCGCCCTGGATCCCAAGGGCGAGTGGATGCCCGCCGTCCTCCGCGCCGCCGACCGGCGGCTGACCGAGGTCCGCCGCTCCGTGCCCGACGCCGGCGGCCTGGTCATCGCCAGCGACCAGGACTCCGCCCGCGCCTACGCCAAGCTGATCCGCGAGATCACCGGGGAGGCCGCCACCGTGGTGCTCTCCGACGACAGCGGCGCCTCGCAGCGCATCGAGGACTTCAGGACGTCGCTCGGCCGCTGGCTGGTCGCGGTGCGGATGGTGTCCGAGGGCGTCGACGTGCCCCGGCTCGCGGTCGGGGTCTACGCCACCACGATCGCCACCCCGCTGTTCTTCGCGCAGGCCGTGGGCCGTTTCGTGCGGTCCCGGCGGCGCGGCGAGACCGCGTCCGTCTTCCTGCCCACCATCCCCACGCTGCTCGGCTTCGCCCACGAGCTGGAGCTGGAGCGGGACCACGTGCTGGACAAGCCGAAGAAGGCCGGTGAGGAGGACGACCCGTACGGGCCGGAGGCGGACCTGCTGAAGGAGGCCGAGCGGCAGCGGGACGAGCCGGACGGCGAGCAGGACCAGCTCCCGTTCGAGGCGCTGGAGTCCGAGGCCGTCTTCGACCGGGTGATGTACGACGGCGCCGAGTTCGGCATGCAGGCCCACCCGGGCAGCGAGGAGGAGCAGGACTACCTCGGCATCCCCGGGCTGCTCGAACCCGACCAGGTGCGGCTGCTGCTGCGGAAGCGGCAGGAGCGGCAGATCGCGCACAGCCGCCGGAAGCCGGACGAGGAGGCCGACCTGCTGGAGCTGCCCGCCGAGCGGCGGCCGGTGCTCAGCCACAAGGAGATGATGGAGCTGCGCCGCGAGCTGAACTCGCTGGTCGGCGCCTACTCCCACCAGTCCGGCAAGCCGCACGGCGTGATCCACACCGAGCTGCGCCGCGCCTGCGGCGGCCCGCCCACGGCCGAGGCCACGGCGGGACAGCTCCGGCAGCGTCTCGCGAAGGTCCGTGAATGGGCCACAAGGATGCGGTGACCGAAGCGGTGATTCGCCCCATAACGATCGAAATCCACCCTCACTTGCTCGGATTCTGGACAGCCCCTTCCGCTGACCGGTGACGATGGATAAGTTTCCGGTCACCGCGCGCCCGGTGACCGGGGATGACCAGGAAGCCGCACCTCGGGCCGGCGGGCGGTAAGGGAACAAGGAGGCGGCGTGACCGCGGAGACCTCCCAGACGCTCGACCGGGGACTGCGCGTCCTCAAACTGCTCGCCGAGACCGACCACGGGCTGACCGTGACCGAGCTGTCGAAACAGCTCGGCGTCAACCGGACCGTCGTCTACCGCCTGCTCGCCACCCTGGAGCAGCACTCCCTGGTGCGCCGCGACGCCGGCGGCCGGGCCCGGGTCGGGGTGGGCGTCCTCGGCCTGGGCCGGCAGGTCCATCCCCTGGTGCGGGAGGCGGCTCTGCCCGCGCTGCGCTCCCTCGCCGAGGACGTGGGCGCCACCGCCCACCTCACCGTCGTGGACGGCACGGACGCGCTGGCCGTGGCCGTCGTGGAGCCGAGCTGGACCGACTACCACGTCGCCTACCGCACCGGGTTCCGGCACCCGCTGGACCGGGGCGCGGCGGGCCGGGCGATCCTCACCGGGCGCAGCAAGGACATCATCGACGAGGACGGATACGTGCTCACCCACGGGGAGCTGGAGGCGGGCGCGAGCGGCGCCGCGGCCCCGCTGCCGCGCGAGTGCGGCATCGAGGGCAGCGTCGGCGTCGTCATGCTCAGCGAGGCCGTGCCGCCCGAGGTCGGCCCCCGCGTGGTCCGGGCCGCCCAGGAGGTGGCGGCGGTCCTGCGGTAACCGGACCTGCGTTAGATTCGCTGCCATGTCCGCCGCCCCGACCGAAGCGAAGGCGCCCGCGGCCCCGCCGTCGCCGGCCGCCCGCCGCAGGCCGCTGATGCTCGCCATGTGCGCCGCGCCCGTCGCCGCCCTGCTCGCGGCGGCGTCCCTCGCGCCGCTGCCGTTCTCGGTGACCCACCCCGGCCTGACCGCCGACGTGCTCGGCGAGCACGACGGGGAACCGGTGATCACCATCTCCGGGGCGCCGGTCCGTGACCCCTCCGGTGAACTGCTGGTCACCACGATCACCGCGACCTCGCCGGACGCCACCGTGCGGCTGGCGGACGTGATCGGCGGGTTCGTGTCCGCGGACGAGGCCGTCATGCCGCGCGAGGCGGTCTACCCGGTGGGCGACAGCACCGAGGAGATCAGGGAGCACAACAACGCGCAGATGCGCGAGTCGCAGGACGCGGCGGTGGCCGCCGCCCTGTCCTACCTCGGTCTGGACGCCGACGACGTGACGGTGGAGCTGGACCTCGGCGAGGTGGGCGGGCCCAGCGCCGGGCTGCTGCTGTCGCTGGGCATCGTGGAGCTGCTGGCGGGCGACGGCGCGGGCGGTGACCTCACCGGTGGCCGGATCGTGGCCGGCAGCGGGACCATCGACGCGGACGGGACGGTCGGGGCCGTGGGCGGCGTGCCGCTGAAGACCCAGGGGGCCGGGCGGGACGGCGCCACCGTCTTCCTGGTGCCGCGCGACGAGTGCGCGGACGCGAGCGCCAACCTGCCGGAGGGGCTGCGGCTGATCCCGGTCGCCACGCTGCGGGACGCGGTCGCCAGTCTGCGGGCGCTCGACGCCGGGGAGTCCGTGCCCTCCTGCTGACCCCGCCGCTCACGCGAACCGCCCCCGCGAGTGCAGGTCGCGGGGGCGGCTGTGGGGGGTGGTGCTCTAAAGATTCCCTCGCCGGGCCTGTTCACGCTCGATCGCTTCGAAGAGAGCCTTGAAGTTCCCTTTGCCGAATCCCAGCGAGCCGTGCCGTTCGATCAACTCGAAGAAGACCGTCGGGCGGTCCTGTACCGGCTTGGTGAAGATCTGCAAGAGGTAGCCGTCCTCGTCCCGGTCGGCGAGGATCGACAGCTCGCGCAGCGTGCCGACCGGCACCCGGGTCTCGCCCACCCACGCGCCGAGGGTGTCGTAGTACGTGCCCGGGACGTCCAGGAATTCCACACCGGACGCGCGCATGGCCCGCACGGCGTGCACGATGTCCTCGGTCTCCAGCGCGATGTGCTGCACGCCGGGCCCGCCGTAGAACTCCAGGTACTCGTCGATCTGCGACTTCTTCCGGCCCGGCGCGGGCTCGTTGATGGGGAACTTGACCTTGCGGGTGCCGTCCGCGACGACCTTGGACATCAGCGCCGAGTACTCGGTGGCGATGTCGTCGCCGACGAACTCCTTCATGTTGGTGAAGCCCATGACGCGGCGGTAGAAGTCCACCCACTCGTCCATGCGCCCGAGTTCGACGTTGCCCACACAGTGGTCCACCGCCTGGAACGTCCGGGGACGGCCGGGAGCGCCCGCCGGGAGCGGCGGCTCGGCGGGCACGAAGCCCGGGAGGTAGGGGCCCTTGTAGTCGGCGCGTTCGACCAGGGTGTGCCGCGTCTGGCCGTAGGTGGCGATGGCGGCGACCACCACCGTGCCGTTGTCGTCGGAGAGTTCGCGCGGCCCGGACAGCGGGCGCGCGCCGTGCTCGACGGCGTGCGCGAACGCGGCCCGCGCGTCGGGGACTTCGATGGCGAGGTCCACCACGCCGTCACCGTGCTCGGCGACATGGCGGGCCAGCGCGTGCCCCTCCGGCGTCGAGGGCCGGATGACCGAGGTCAGGACGAACCGCGCGGTGCCGGACTCCAGCACGTAACTGGCGGTCTCGCGGTGGCCGTTCTCCGGTCCCCGGTAGGCGACGGGGGTCATCCCGAACGCCGTTGTGTAGTAGTGCGCGGCCTGTTTGGCGTTGCCGACGGCGAAGACGACCGCGTCCATCCCGAGGACGGGGAACGGGTCTGCCGTTGTGGACTGGGTCATACGGGCAGGGTGCGCCAGCTCCGCAGGCTGTGCAATAGTTCACGTGATCGCTGAGCAGGCTGCATAGTGAGACGCGCGTAGCGTCGATCGTTCTGCACAGGTTGTCCAGGGAGGGCGACGATGGCCATCGACGAGTTGGACGCACGGCTGATCGAGCTGTTCGCACGCGAGCCCCGCATCGGCGTGCTGGAGGCGTCGCGGCGGCTCGGCGTGGCGCGCGGCACGGCCCAGGCCCGGCTGGAGAAGCTCCGCTCGGGCGGGGTGATCCGCGGGTTCGGCCCCGATGTCGACCCGGCCGCGATCGGCTTCCCGGTCACCGCGTTCGCCACGCTGGAGATCAAGCAGGGGCAGGGCGAGGAAGTGCGCCGCCACCTGGCGGCCGTGCCCGAGGTGCTCGAACTGCACACCATCACCGGCCAGGGCGACATGCTCTGCCGGCTGGTCGCCCGCTCGAACGAGGACCTGCAGCGGGTCATCGACACGGTGGTGGGCTTCGGGGGCATCGTGCGTTCCTCGACGGCGATCGTCATGGAGAACCCGGTCCCGCTGCGGGTCCTCCCGTTGGTGCGGCACGCGGCGCGGATGTCATCCGGCGGCGTCTCCTGACCCCTCGGCGGGGGAGGGGGTGAGCAGGGCGCGCAGCGCCTCGTCCACGTCGACCTGCTCGGTCTCCGCGCCCGGCGGCACCAGCCGCATGGTCCGCTCCAGCCAGGCCGAGAGCGCGGCGGCCGGGGCCCGCAGCAGGGCGTCGCCCTCCGGGGACCGCAGCGAGAGCCAGACGACATTCCTGCCCTCGTCCCGGGCGGGCCACAGGACGACGTCGCCCTGCCCCGAGGGGCGGAAGACGCCCTCCACGAGCAGGTCGCGGGCGAAGGTCCAGTGCACGGGGGCCTCCGAGCCCAGGTGGAAGGTGATGTGCACGGCGAAGGGGTCGTCCGAGCGGTAGCGCAGCAGGGCGGGGACGGGGATGCTGCGCTCGGGCGAGAGCACCAGGTGGAGGGCGAGCTCGGACTCGATGATCGTGTACATGGCGTTTCTCTTTCTCTCCCGTGGGGGTGAGCGTTCCGTTCGGGGGGAGAGAGGTGGCGGGCGGCCGGCGATTACGCCACTTCCCGGATTCTTCACAGCCTTCCCGCCTCGTCCCGCCGGCCGGCCCCGCCCCGGCCGGGCCCGTCACTGTCAGTGGCGGGCGGTACGGTCGGGGTCATGAGACGGGAACCACTGGTGAGCCTGGTGCCGTGGAGCGAGGAGGACCTCGCGCTGCTCCGGCGGCAGAACGCGCCGGAGTTGATGACGCACCTCGGCGGCCCCGAGCCGGAGCAGAAGCTGCTGGACCGGCACCAGCGGTATCTGGCGCTGCCCGGCACGGGCCGGGGGCGGATGTTCCGGGTGCTGCTGCTGCCGGAGCGGGTGCCCGCGGGCTCCATCGGCTTCTGGGAGACGGAGCGGGCGGACGGGACCCCGGTCTACGAGACGGGGTGGCACGTGCTGCCCGAGTTCCAGGGGCGGGGCGTCGCCACGGCCGCCGCCGTGGCGACGGCGCGGGCGGCGGCCTCCGCGCGCGGGCACCGGTATCTGCACGCGTTCCCCGCCGTGGCGAACCCGGCGTCGAACGCGGTCTGCCGCAAGGCGGGCTTCGCGCTGCTGGGCCCGATCGACGTCGAGTACCCCAGGGGCCACTGGATGCGGTGCAACGATTGGCGCCTCGATCTCGCCGAGTTCACCGAAGGCGGCTCTCACGCCGGGCCGGGAGTTGGCTAAGGTCCCTCTCGACGCATGACTGGGGCAGCGGGTGTCGCCCGGCGACTACCATGCATACCCCGGAGACAGACCAGCACTGCACGGACGAGGAGATTCGGATCCGCATGAGCTCCCCACCCGCAGGCTCCCCGCCCACAGGTAGCGCAGGCGGCGGCCCGGGGCCCAACTGGTATCCGGACCCGTCCATCCCCGGCTACATCCGGTACTGGAACGGCACTGCCTGGGTGCCCGGCAGCAGCCGGCCCGAGCCGGGGGCGGGCGAGCCGGTGCCCGCGCCGCCGGCCGGCGCGGCGGCCCCGCAGGCCGCGCCCGCCCCGGCCGTCCCGGCCGCCCGGGAGGAGACGCAGCCCTTCTTCTTCGACGAGGACCCCGCCCCGCCCGCCGCCGGGCCGTCCGCGCCCGCGGCCGAGCCGTCCGCGCCCGCCGCGGGCGGCGGCGACGCGCTGCCGGAGCTCCGCAGGCGCGGCGAAGTGGCGCCCGCGCGGCAGGACGAGCCGGGCAGCGCCTGGCGGGCGGACGCCGGCCAGCAGTCCGGGTTCGGCGCGGACCAGCGGGTCACCTGGGGGGCGGACGAGGACGTCAGCGCGTCGCCCGTCCCGGCGGGGGGCCGGGTGGATCCGCGCGGCCAGTTCCTCCGCGCGCCCGCCGAGGGCTCGCAGCAGCCGCCGGCGAAGCCCGAGCCGCGGGCGACGCCCGAGCCGGACGCCACGGAGCACACGGCGGCCCTGCGGCTGCCCGCCGACGGCTCGTGGGAGCGCCAGGTCCGCGAGCTGGCCCAGCCGCCCCAGGCCCAGCAGCCGCCGCGGCAGAGCGCGCCCCCGCAGGGCGTGCCGGTCCAGGCGCCGCCGCAGCCGCAGCCGTCGGCTCCCGCCCCGGTCCAGGCGCCGCCGTCCGTTCCCCCGCAGGCCGCCGCGCCGCAGGCGCCGCCGCGGCAGCCCGGCCCCGCACAGCCGCCGCAGGCCCGGCCGCAGCCGCCGCAGGTCCAGCCGCAGCCTCCGGTCCAGCCCCAGCCCCAGCCCGCGCCGCCCGTGCCGCAGCCCGCGCCCGGGTACGGCTATCCGCAGCAGCAGACCCCGGCGCCGCAGGCCGGGCCCGCTCCCGGCGGGTACGGGTATCCGCGGCAGCAGGCCCCGCAGGTGCCGCAGTCGCCCTTCCTCCAGTCGCACCAGGGCGCCCCGCTCACCGTGATCGGCGCGTTCACCGACCCCGGGCAGGCGTATCCGGGCGGGCTCGGGCGGCGGCTCGTGGCGCGCGTCGTGGACTCCCTGCTGCCGCTCGGCGCCGCCGTCGCGGTCGCGCTGCCGCTGGTCGGGCAGGCGCGGGATCACATCGACGAGAAGATCGAGGCGGCCGAGCGGGCCGGGGTCAACGACACGATCCCGCTCATCGACGGCACCACGGGCGGCTACCTGGCCCTGGTCATCGGGGTGTTCCTGCTCGTCGGGTTCCTCGTGGAGGCGCTGCCGACCGCGTTCTGGGGCCGCACGCCGGGCAAGGCCCTGGTCAAGCTGCGGGTGCTGGACGTGGAGCAGCAGGAGAAGCCGTCGTTCGGCGCGGCGACGCTGCGCTGGCTGGTGTACCACCTGCTCTCGCTGGTCGCCGTGGGCCTCGTCAGCGTGCTGCTGGCCGTGCGCGACCGGCCCTGGCGGCAGGGCTGGCACGACAAGGCGGCGCGCACCTTCGTCGCGGGCGCCAAGCGGCCGGACTGACCCGCTCGGCCGCACCCGCTCCCCGGATCGTCCCGCTCCGGGATGCGGGGCGGCCCGATCCGGGGTGGACTGGCTGCCATGAGCACCGAGCAGCCGCAGCCCGGCCCCGGCGAGGAGCCGGGGCTCCCCAAGGCGCCCCCGCCCGCCGACCCGTTCGGCGCCGGTCCGTACGGCGAGAATCCGTACGGAGGCGCGGGCGGCGCCGTCGATCCGCTGGCCGGGATGCCGCCGCTGGCCTCGCTGGGGCGGCGCCTGCTGGCCCGGATCATCGACGCGCTCATCGTCGGGATCCCGGTGACGCTTCTCCTCTGGCCGGCCACGGGTGACTACAAGTTCAACGACGGGGACGGGAGTTCCTACCTCCAGCAGACGATCGTGCTGCTGGTGTACTTCGTCTACGAGGGCCTGATGCTCAGCGCCCGGGGCCAGACGGTCGGCAAGATACTCATGCGTGTGCGGGTCGCGATGCTCGCGAACGGCGCCGTGCCGCGCGGCGCGCCGGGCTGGACCCGTGCCGGGGTGTACGCGCTGCCGCAGCTGGTGCCGTGCTTCGGCTTCCTCTTCTGGCTGGTGAACGTCCTGTTCTGCACCTGGGACCGGCCCTACCGGCAGTGTCTGCACGACAAGGCCGCGAAGACCGTGGTGGTCTCGGTCCCCTAGCCCTAGCCCTAGCCCGTCCGCCGGCTGCTGTCCGCCGTCCGCCGCCGTCCGGTCGTCAGACGCGGACGCCGGGTTGCTCGGGCGCGGTGGGGGAGGACGGCTGCCGCGCCGGGGCGGCGGCGCGCCGCCGGGTCCGGACCGCCACCGCGGCCACGACGCCGAGCACGAGGGCGGCCACCGCGATCAGCGCCACCGCGGCCCCCGACGCCTGTGGAGCGAGGATCAGCGCGACGAACGTCACGGAGATGACCGTGACCGAACCGCGGGCGATCTGCGCGGGCGTCGCGTGCCTCATGTCCTGTCCGTCCTTCGGTGCCGTCCCGGCGGGGTGTCGTCCACGGGCTTCGATGCCCCGGCGCGCCGCCCGGTAAGCGTGACCTTACGCGCACTCCCGGAGCACGGGGGGCGCACGGGGTCATGTCCTCCACAGAGGGTTTGCAGCCCGTGGTTGCCCCTGAGGGTGAATCAGGGTCTGTCTTTTTCTGCCGCACTCATGTCAAATGCGTCCCGTCACATCACTGCGTGCGCAGGGGAGGACCGACGAACACGTGATCACGGGAAAGCGATCCAAGAGATCCGCCGCTGCCGCTGCCGCGGCGGCCATCGCCGCCATCGGCGCGACGGTGCTCGTCCCGACCGGTCCGGCCACCGCCCGGACACCCGAGGCCTCGAGCGAAGGGCCCGGCGCGGAGCGGCTGTTCGGCGCGGAACCGCACCTGGAGAACCCTCTGGCGGAAAAGAGCGAGGTCCAGCGGCAGGAGGCGCAACAGCAGCTCATCTCCGGTGAGGCGACCGCCCGTTCGAGCGGCGGCTCCGAGGTGGTGGAGCTCAGCGACGGCGAGTTCGTGGAGGTGGCCACCACCGGCACCGACAAGATCTTCACGATCCTGGTCGAGTTCGGTGACCGGATCCACCCGGACTACGGCGGTGACCCCGGCCCGCGGGTCAACGAGATCCCGGAGCCGGACCGTTCGGCGGACAATTCCACTATCTGGCAGGAAGACTTCGACCGGCGGTACTACGAGGACCTCTACTACTCCGAGGACCCCGATGTCCCGTCGATGAAGCAGTATTTCGAGCGGCAGTCCTCGGGCCGCTACACCATCGACGGCGAGGTCAGCGACTGGGTCACGGTCGACTACAACGAGGCCAGGTACGGCAACAACGCCTGCGGCTCCAACGTCTGCCGCTCGGTGTGGAACGTGGTGAGCGACGGCGTCAACGCCTGGTACGAGGACCAGCTCGCCGCGGGCGCGACCCCGGAGGAACTGGCCGCCAGGCTCGCCGACTACGACCACCAGGACCGCTACGACTACGACGGCGACGGCGACTTCGACGAGCCTGACGGCTACCTCGATCACTTCCAGATCGTGCACGCCGGCGAGGACGAGTCGGCCGGCGGCGGCGCGGAGGGCGAGGACGCCATCTGGGCCCACCGCTGGTACGCGTTCGCGGACCAGATGGGCACCACCGGTCCGGCGTACAACCCGGTGGGCGGCACCGAGATCGCGGACACCGGGATCTGGGTGGGCGACTACACGATCCAGCCGGAGAACGGCGGACTCGGCGTCTTCGCCCACGAGTTCACGCACGACCTGGGCCTGCCCGACCTGTACGACACCCAGGGCGGCGAGAACGGCACCGGCTTCTGGACCCTGATGTCGTCCGGCTCCTGGCTCGGCGAGGGCGACGGCACCATCGGCGCGCTGCCCAACGACATGGGCCCCTGGGAAAAGCTGCAACTCGGCTGGCTGGACTACGAGGTGGCGCGGGCCGCGACCCGGTCGACGCACCAGCTCGGCGCGTCCTCCCTCGCCTACCCCGAGGGGAACCACCATCCCGCGACCCAGGCCGTGATCGTGGAGCTGCCGGAGAAGACCGTCACCACGGACATACACGAGCCCGCCCAGGGCGCCGCGCAGTGGTGGAGCGGTTCGGGCGACGACCTGAGCAACACCCTGTCCCGCCCGGTGGACCTGACCGGTGCCTCCGACGCCTCCCTCGACCTGACCGGGTGGTGGAGCATCGAGGAGGGCTACGACTACCTGTACGTGGAGGCGTCCGCCGACGGCGGCGCGACCTGGACTCCGCTGGACGGCACGGCGGACGGCGAGCCGCTGCCGCGCGACAGCGCCGACCGGGCCGTGCTGACGGGCGAGTCGGGCGGCGACCGGGCCCTGTCGTTCCCGCTGGACGCCTACGCGGGCGCTCCGGTGGAGCTGCGCTTCCGCTACCAGACGGACGGCTCGGTGGCCGGGACCGGGTTCACCGCCGACGCCATCACGGTCACCGCCGACGGTGAGACCGTCTTCTCCGACGACGCGGAGAGCGGCGAAGGGGACTGGTCGGCCGACGGATTCGCCGTCGTGGGCGCGTCCGTCACCGACTCGTACCCGCAGTTCTACATCGTGCAGAACCGCCAGTACGTGGGCTACGACCGGACGTTGCGCACCGGGCCGTACAACTTCGGCTTCCAGGACACCGAGCCGCGCTGGGTGGAGCACTTTGCCTACCAGAGCGGCATGCTGGTGTGGCTGTGGGACACCTCGCAGCTCGACAACGACGTCAGCCGGCACCCCGGCGTGGGGCTGATCCTGCCGGTGGACGCCCACGCGACGCCGGAGCACTGGCCGGACGGCACGCTGATCCGCAACCGGGTCCAGACGCGGGACGCGACGTTCGGCCTCCTGCCGGTGAAGCCGGTGACGCTGCACCAGGACGGCGAGCCGACGACGCTGCCCGCCGCTCTCGGGAACCCGGTCTTCGACGACCGCCGGGGGACCTACTGGCACGAGGAGAGCCCGGCGAACAGCGTCATGGTCCCGGATACGAACACCAGGATCACCGTCCTCTCCCAGCCGGCGAGTGGCACCCAGCCGATGACCGTCCGGATCGAGCCCAGCGACAGGTGAGGAGCTGATCACCTTCCGTCATGATCTGATGGAAAGTGATCTTATCTGACAGAAAAGTGCAGGTCAGTGCACGTCTCGGCCGCCGCCCTCGACGGGCGGCGGCCGAGCGCGTAAGGATGTGGGGTCCACGCGTTCCGCCGCACGAGAGGTTCCCCATGGCCGATGGAGGCTTCGTCCAGCTCCCCGACGGCAGTGTCGTCGTCGCGCTCGCCCTGCCCCGCCCCGACGCGCCCGCCCGGGCCGTGCGGGTGCTGGTCCACGCGGCGAACCGGGCGCGGGCCCTGACCCGGCTGCGGAACCTCGGCCTGCGCTCGGTCTACCTCCGCGGCAACGGCGCGCCCCCCACCCCCGACGAGATCTCGGCCGTGCTGCACCACCCCGAGGGCATCGTCTGGCGCTCCACGCCGGCCGTCGTCACCGAGGGCTGGCACCCCATGGCACGCCTGCTGGGCCGCCCCGGGCGCGCCCCGCGCCCCGCGCCCCGCCCGTCCCGCGTGGCCTAGGGCCGCCCGGGACGGGCCGGGGACCGGTCCGGAGCCCGTTCAGGCCGCGCGGACCACCGGCTCGCCGGAGAGCTCCACGCCCGCCGCCGCCATCTCGCGCAGCGCCACGTCCACCGTCTCCCGCGCCACCCCGGCGGTCAGGCCCAGCAGCACCCGGGTGGTCAGCCCGGCCGCCACCGCGTCCAGGGCCGTGGCCCGCACGCAGTGGTCCGTGGCGATGCCCACGACGTCCACCGCCGACACGTCCCTGGCCCGGAGCCAGTCCGCCAGGCCCGTGCCCGATTCGTCGGTGCCCTCGAAGCCGCTGTACGCCGCCGCGTACGCGCCCTTGTCGAAGCAGGCCTCCACGGCGCCCGAGGTGACGGCCGGCGCGAAGTTCGGGTGGAAGCCGACGCCCTCGGTCCCGGCCACGCAGTGGCGCGGCCAGGAGTGCGTGAAGTCGGGCTGGTCGGAGAAGTGGTCACCGGGTGAGATGTGGTGGTCACGGGTCGCCACGACGTGCCGGTACGCCGGGGTCGCCGCGCCGATCAGGTCCGTGATGGCGGCGGCGACGTCCGATCCGCCGGGGACCGCCAGACTGCCCCCCTCACAGAAGTCGTTCTGCACATCGACGACGATCAGTGCGCGATGCATGGGGACACCTCTTCGGATATCGATGACGGGTTCTGGTGGTGGCTGATTCCGAGCTTAGATCCCGGCTCCGACATAGCGCGTCGGGAGCACGGGCTCGCCCCGGGAGAGCTGGGTGGCCGACAGCGGCAGCCCCGCGCGGGCCTCCCGGTGGCGGTCGCGGGCCGTGTCCAGGCGCTCGCGGGCGAGGACCCGGCCGCCGCGGATCAGCTCCACGCCGACCCGCCGGTCCGCCAGCTCCTCCGGCACCGGGCCGGTGCCGACCACCTCGGCCTCCGCGACCCCGTGCGCGTCCAGGGGCCGGGCCGCCCACTTGACGCCGCCGATCGACAGCTTGCCGCCCGACGACTTCTTGGCGACCGGCACCAGCGGCGCGTCCGGGCCGTCGCCCGCCGCGCGCGCCACCAGCTTGTAGACCATCGAGCACGTCGGGTGCCCGCTGCCGGTGACGAGCTGGGTGCCGACCCCGTACGCGTCCACCGGGGCCGCCGCGAGCGAGGCGATGGCGTACTCGTCCAGGTCGCTGGTCACGACGATCCTGGTCCTGGTGGCCCCCAGCTCGTCGAGCTGGCGCCGCACCCGGTGCGCGACCACCAGCAGGTCCCCGGAGTCGATCCGCACCGCCCCCAGGTCCGGCCCGGCCACCTCCACGGCCGTGCGGACGGCCTCGGCGACGTCGTACGTGTCCACCAGCAGCGTCGTCCCGCCGCCCAGCGACTCCACCTGGGCGGTGAACGCGTCCCGCTCCGAGTCGTGCAGCAGGGTGAACGCGTGCGCGCTGGTGCCCACCGTGGGGATCCCGTAGCGGAACCCGGCGGCCAGGTCCGAGGTGGACGAGAAGCCGCCGACGTACGCGGCACGGGCGGCGGCGACGGCGGACAGCTCGTGGGTGCGCCGGGCGCCCATCTCGATCAGCGGCCGGCCGGCGGCGGCCACGTCCATCCGGGAGGCCGCGGCGGCGATGGCGCTGTCGTGGTTGAGGATCGACAGGATCACCGTCTCCAGCAGCACGCACTCCGCGAACGTCCCCGTCACCCGCAGGACCGGGGACCCCGGGAAGTACACCTCGCCCTCCGGGTAGCCGTGGACGTCGCCGCCGAAGCGGTAGCCGGCCAGCCAGTCCAGGGTCCGGCCGTCGACGATCCCGCGCTCGCGCAGGAAGTCGAGGATGGGCGCCTCGAAACGGAAGTTCTCCACGGCGTCCAGGACCCGCCCGGTGCCCGCCACCACCCCGTAGCGGCGGCCCTCGGGCAGGCGGCGGGTGAAGACCTCGAAGACCGAGCGGCGGTGGGCCGTGCCCGCCCGCAGCGCGGCCTGGAGCATCGTGAGCTCGTACTGGTCGGTGAAGAGCGCGGTCGAGGGCACCGGCACCGGCAGACCGAGCCCCGCGTCGTCCATGGCATCCATGGGACCAAGCCTACCTCTGATCTCGTCAGTTTGACGATATCTGGGGGTGTGGCGTCGGCCCGGCCGTTTGGGCGCCGGGTGGGGGATGGTGGCAGCATGGAGGCGTGAGTGCCATCCCCATGGAGATCGAACGGACCGAGTACGGGACGAAGTCGGCCGAGGAGCCGGCGCCGGATGTGCCATGGGTCACGATCGTCCACAACGATCCGGTCAATCTCATGAGTTACGTGACCTATGTCTTCCAGACCTATTTCGGCTATCCGAAGGACAAGGCGAAGAAGCTCATGCTGGACGTCCACCACAAGGGCCGCGCGGTCGTCTCCCAAGGCAGCCGGGAGGAGATGGAACGGGACGTGCAGGCGATGCACGGCTACGGGCTCTGGGCGACGCTGCAGCAGGACCGCTGATGGCCGGGTACTTCGAACCGGCGGCGCCCGCCGGCGGTGAGCGGGGCGGCGCGGCGATCGCGCTGGACGAGATGGAGATCTCCATCCTCCGCAGCCTCGCCGTCCAGCTCCTGGAGCTGATCGGCCCGGACCGCACCCCCGGCAACGGCAACGGCAACGGCGGCGGCGCGGGCGACGGCGACCCGCTGGAGGCCCTCGACGCCCTCTTCGACGCGGGCGGCCCCAGCGAGCCCCCGCGCGACCCGGCCCTCGCCCGGCTCTTCCCCGACGCGTACGGCGAGCCGGGCGCGGAGCAGGACGAGGAGACCCGCCGGCTGTCCGCCGAGTTCCGCCGCTTCACGGAGACCGACCTGCGCGGGCGCAAGCGGGAGGACCTGCTGGCCATGGTCCGCGGCCTGGACGCGGTCGCCAGCGAGGCGAGCGCCTCCGGCGCGGCCGGCGCCGTCCTGACGCTCAAGCCCGACGAGTCCCGCCAGTGGCTCGGCGCGCTCAACGACCTGCGGCTGACCATCGCCACCCGCCTCGGCATCACGGACGACGCCGGTACGGACAGCCTGTTCGACCTCCCCGACAGCGACCCGGACAAGCCGATGGTGATGGCGTACTTCTGGCTCGGCGGCCTCCAGGAGTCACTGGTCGAGACGCTGCTCCCGTAGCGGCCGAAGACCCCGCCCCGGTCCCCGCCGGCGCCGGGTCGCTCACCCTCACGGAGCAGTCGCCGAGGGCCGATCTAGGCTGGCGGCATGCTGACCATCACCCAGGAACTGCGCGACAGGATCGTGGCCCACGCCCGCGCCGATCACCCGGACGAGGCGTGCGGGGTGATCGCCGGACCGGCCGGGAGCGACCGGCCGGAGCGGTTCATCCCGATGCTCAACGCGGCCCGCTCGCCCACGTTCTACGAGTTCGACTCCGGCGACCTGCTCCGGCTCTACCGCGAGATGGACGACCGCGACGAGGAGCCCGTGGTGATCTACCACTCGCACACCGCCACCGAGGCGTACCCCTCCCGCACCGACATCTCGTACGCCAACGAGCCCGGCGCGCACTACGTCCTGGTCTCCACCGCCGAGTGCGGCAACGGCGAGGGCCCGGTCTCCTTCCGGTCCTTCCGTATCGTGGACGGTCAGGTCACCGAGGAGGAGGTCACCGTCGTCTGAGACGGTCCGTCCGGATGGCGATACGCGCCCCCGGAGGGCGGGCCGGGAATCGATACGATGAGGCCATGGTTCTCCACGACGTGAGCGACGAACGACCGGCCGGTGCGCTGCTCGTGGCACGTCTGCACGTCGACCTGTGCCGCCTGGCCAGCGCCATGTGTACCGCGCCTCGCTGATCTGCCGCCCGCCCTCCCGTCCGCACGCACGCCCGCACGTCTGCACGCCTCACACCAGGAGTTCCCATGGCCATCGAGGTCCGCATCCCGACCATCCTCCGCACCTACACCGCAGGGCAGAAGGCCGTGCAGGGCAGCGGGGACACCCTCGCCGAGCTGTTCGCGGACCTCGACGCCCAGCACCCGGGCATCAAGGACCGGCTGGTCGAGGAGAGCGGCGACCTGCGCCGCTTCGTGAACGTCTACCTCAACGACGAGGACGTCCGCTTCCTGGAGGGCATCGCCACCAAGCTGAGCGACGGCGACAGCGTCACCATCCTGCCCGCCGTCGCCGGAGGCATGCGCTGATGCGCTTCGACTCCCCGCTCGCCGCGGTCGGCAACACCCCGCTGGTCCGCCTGCCGCGGCTGTCGCCCGCCGACTCCGTGCGGATCTGGGCGAAGCTGGAGGACCGCAACCCCACCGGCTCGATCAAGGACCGCCCCGCGCTGTTCATGATCGAGCAGGCCGAGAAGGACGGCCGCCTCACGCCCGGCTGCACGATCCTGGAGCCCACCTCGGGCAACACCGGGATCTCGCTGGCCATGGCCGCCCGGCTCAAGGGGTACCGGATCGTCTGCGTGATGCCGGAGAACACCTCCTCCGAGCGGCGGGAGCTGCTCGCGATGTGGGGCGCGGAGATCATCTCCTCGCCCGCCGCGGGCGGCTCCAACACCGCCGTCCGCGTCGCCAAGGAGCTGGCCGCCGAGCACCCCGACTGGGTGATGCTCTACCAGTACGGCAACCCGGACAACGCGGGCGCCCACTACGCCACCACCGGCCCCGAGATCCTCGCCGACCTGCCCTCGATCACCCACTTCGTGGCCGGCCTCGGTACCACCGGCACCCTCATGGGCGTCGGCCGGTACCTGCGGGAGCACCGCCCCGGCATCCAGATCGTCGCCGCCGAGCCGCGTTACGACGACCTGGTGTACGGCCTGCGGAACCTGGACGAGGGCTTCGTCCCCGAGCTGTACGACGCGTCCGTGCTCACCTCCCGCTTCTCGGTCGGCTCCGTCGACGCCGTCACCCGCACCAGGGAGCTGCTGGCGCAGGAGGGCATCTTCGCGGGCGTCTCGACCGGCGCCGCCCTGCACGCGGCGATCGGCGTGGGCCGCAAGGCCGTCCGCGCCGGCGAGGAGGCCGACATCGTCTTCGTCGTCGCCGACGGCGGCTGGAAGTACCTCTCCACCGGCATCTACACCGCCGCGTCCACCGAGGAGGCCGTCGCCCGCCTGCACGGGCAGCTCTGGGCCTGACCCGGGGACGCGGCCCCGGGCGCAGATCACGCACCGTCGCGGCACGGACACGTATGGTCGTGCCGTGACCGTGCGCAGCTACACCCGTCCGAAGGTGGCCGGCGAACAGACCGTCTGGACCAGGATCACCGCCAGGGACTCCCTCGCACGGCGGCTGGACTGGCCGCTGCTCGGTGCCGCCGTGACGCTCTCCCTCCTCGGCACCCTCCTGGTCTACTCGGCCACCCGTGGCCGCACCGACCTCAACAACGGCGACCCCGAGTACTTCCTGCTGCGCCACTTCTTCAACGTCTGCGTCGGCCTCGGGCTCGCCGCCGGGATGATCTGGCTGGGCCACATCCGGCTGCGCACCGCCGTGCCCGTCCTGTACGGCCTGTCCGTGATCCTCTCGGCCGCCGTCCTCACCCCGCTCGGCTCCTCCGTCAACGGCTCCCGGAGCTGGATCAAGCTGGGCGGCGGCTTCGCGTTCCAGCCCTCGGAGCTGGTCAAGGTCGGCGTCGTGCTCGCCATGGCGACCCTGCTCGCCGCCCCGCTGGAGAACGACCACCGGCCGCGCCCCGACAGCCGCGCCGTACTCCAGGCGCTCGGCCTGGCCGCCGTGCCCGCCGCCCTCGTGCTGCTCTGCCCCGACGTCGGCCAGACCATGGTGATCGCCGCCATCGCGCTGGGCGTCCTGCTCGCCTCCGGCACCGGCCGCGGCTGGATCATCGGACTGCTCGGCCTCGGCGTGGCGGGCGCGCTCGCCGTGTGGCAGCTCGGGCTCCTCGACGAGTACCAGATCAACCGGTTCGCCGCCTTCGCCAACCCCGCCCTCGACCCGGCCGGCGTCGGCTACAACACCAACCAGGCCCGGATCGCGATCGGTTCGGGCGGGCTCACCGGCCAGGGCCTCTTCCACGGCAGCCAGACGCTGGGCCAGTTCGTGCCCGAGCAGCACACCGACTTCATCTTCACCGTCGTCGGCGAGGAACTGGGCTTCGCCGGGGCCGGGCTGGTGATCGTGCTGCTGGGCGTGGTCCTGCTGCGCGGCTGCCGGATCGCGGTCCACGCGCCCGACCGCTACGGCACGATCGTCGCCGTCGGCATCGTGACGTGGATCGCGTTCCAGAGCTTCCAGAACATGGGCATGGCGCTGGGCATCATGCCCGTCACCGGTCTGCCGCTGCCGTTCCTGTCCTACGGCGGCTCCTCGATGTTCGCCGTCTGGATCGCCGTCGGGCTCCTCCAGGCCATCCGCGTGAGGTCGCGCAGCCGCCTGTGACCGGCCGGTGTGAGCCTCGCCATACACCACATACCCCGGCCTGGTGATTCCGCCCACAGAGTGGCCCACGCGTGGGGCGGCGGGGCCTGTCGCGACTTACAGTCGTTCGAACCCCACTACGGAGGTTCCCCCTTCAATGAAGCTCACCGTCGTCGGCTGCTCGGGGTCTTTCCCGTCCGCGGACTCGGCCTGCTCCAGTTATCTCATCGAGGCCGAGGGCTACCGGCTGCTCCTGGATATGGGCAATGGCGCCCTCGGCGAGCTACAGAAGTACTGCGGGCTGTACGACATCGACGCGATCGCGATCAGCCATCTGCATCCCGACCACTGCATCGACATGTGCGGGTACTTCGTCGCCCGCTACTACCGCCACGAGGGCGGCCGTTGCGACGCCCTCCCGGTCTACGGTCCGCGGGGCACCGAACGACGGCTCACCACGGCCTACGCCGACACGCCCTCGGACCAGTCCATGAGCGAGGTGTTCGACTTCCGCACCCTCACCTCGGGTGCCACGTACCGGCTCGGGCCGCTCACGGTCACGGCCCGGCAGGTGACGCACCCCGTCGAGACCTTCGGCTTCCGCGTCGAGTACGGCGGCCGGTCGTTCGCCTACTCCGGGGACAGCGGCCACTCCGACGCGTTGTCAGAACTCGCCCACGGCGTCGATTTGTTCCTGTGTGAGGCCTCCTTCACGCACGGCAAGGAGGACCTGCCCGAGGTCCACATCAACGGCCGGGAGGCCGGCGAGTACGCGCGGGACGCCGGAGCCGAGCGCCTCGTGCTCACCCACATCCCGCCGTGGACCGACGCCCAGGTCAACCTCTGCGACGCCAAGGCCGTCTTCGGCGGCCCGGTCGAGCTGGCCCGTCCGGGCGCCGTCTACGAGGTCTGAGCGCCGACGTCCGGTCCCGGCCCCTGCGGAGGGCGGGCCGGGACGGACTAGGCTCGCTCCCATGTCTCGCATCGACGGCCGCGCGGCCGACCAGCTCCGACCCGTCTCGATCGAACGCGGCTGGAGCAAGCACGCCGAGGGGTCGGTCCTCGTCTCCTTCGGGGACACCCGGGTGCTGTGCACCGCCAGCGTCACCGAGGGCGTCCCGCGCTGGCGGCGCGGCGGCGGCGAGGGCTGGGTCACCAGTGAGTACGCGATGCTGCCCCGGGCCACCAACACGCGTGGCGACCGCGAGTCCGTGCGCGGCAAGATCGGCGGCCGGACGCACGAGATCTCCCGCCTCATCGGCCGCTCGCTGCGCGCCGTGATCGACTTCAAGGCGCTGGGCGAGAACACGGTCGTCCTCGACTGCGACGTGCTCCAGGCCGACGGCGGCACCCGGACCGCCGCCATCACCGGGGCGTACGTGGCGCTCGCCGACGCCGTCGCCTGGGGCCAGCGGCACAAGTTGATCAAGAGCAAGGCGCAGCCGCTGACGGGCGCGGTCTCCGCCGTCAGCGTCGGCATCGTCGGCGGCGTGCCGATGCTCGACCTCGCCTACGAGGAGGACGTGCGCGCCGAGACCGACATGAACGTGGTCTGCACGGGCGACGGCCGCTTCGTGGAGGTGCAGGGCACCGCCGAGGGCGCGCCGTTCCACCGGACCGAGCTCGACGCCCTGCTGGACCTCGCGCTCATCGGCTGTGCCCAGCTCGACGGCGCGCAGCGCGCGGCACTGGCCGTAGGGTAGAAACGCAACGAATGAGTACGACCGGGGAGGGAACGATGAAGTCCGTGAAGCTGGCTCTGCCCACAGGGGTGTTGACGGCGACGGCACTGACCGCCGGGTTCACCGTCGGCTGCGACCTGCAGCAGGCCGTGGACTGCGCCCGGCTCGCGGTGGAGGTCACCAGCGCGGCCGAGGCGCTGGGCCAGGCCGTCGAGGCGGGCGACCCGGAGGCGTTCGCGGACGCCGCGGACACCCTGACGGGGAACGTCGAGGACGTGCAGAACGACGTGGACGACGCGGACGTCAGCGCGGCGGCGGACTCGATCCAGCAGGCCCTGGACAGCATCGAGTCCGGCTTCGAGAGCGGCGCGGCCGTCGACATCTCGCCCCTGTTCGACGCCACCGGCGAACTCACCGACGCCTGCTCGGAGTAGGGCCTCGCCACCGGACCTCCGCCGGGCCACGACGCCCCTCCGGCCCGGGCGCGTCGCCGCGTCGCGCCTCCCGGACGCCAGTTCCGGAGGAGGCCGGGAGGAGCCCCCGCCGCACGAGCCATGATCCGCGCCGTCCGGCCGGGCGCCCGTCGGGAGCCCTCGGCCGGCCCGCCCGTACCGAGTCCGGGAGCCGCCCGCCACGACCCGGAGGCCCCGCCCCGCCGTCGTCACCGCCCCGGCGCGGCGCTTGCCATAATCGGGCGCATGACCGGCACCGCACAGCAGCGTCTCGTCCTCGCCACCCGCAACGCCCACAAGGTCTCCGAACTGCGCGCCATCCTGGCCGAGTCGGGGCCGGCGGTGGAGCTGGTGGGGGCCGACGCGTTTCCCGAGGTCCCCGATGTCCGGGAGACCGGCGTCACGTTCGCGGAGAACGCGCTGCTCAAGGCGCACGCGCTGGCCCGCGCCACCGGGCTGCCCGCCGTCGCGGACGACTCCGGGCTGTGCGTCGACGTGCTGGGCGGGGCGCCCGGCATCTTCTCGGCCCGCTGGGCCGGGAAGCACGGCGACGACCGGGCCAACCTGGAACTGCTGCTGGCCCAGCTGGCGGACGTGCCCGCGCCGCACCGGGGCGCCCACTTCGCCTGCGCCGCCGCGCTCGCCCTGCCCGACGGCACCGAGCGCGTCGCGGAGGGGCGGCTGCGCGGCACCCTGCGGTACGAGCCCGCCGGGGAGGGCGGCTTCGGCTACGACCCGATCCTCCAGCCCGACGGCGACACCCGCACCTGCGCCGAGCTGACCCCGGCCGAGAAGAACGCGATCAGCCACCGGGGCCGGGCGTTCCGCGCGCTGGCGCCGCTGGTCGCGGAGCTGCTCACGCCGCCGCGGAGCGCGTGAGGTAGGCGGAGACGACCACGTTCGCCGAGTAGCTCCGGCGTTCGTGGTCGAACGTGCCGCCGCAGGTGATCAGCCGCAGCTCGGCGGCGCCCGCGCGGTGCGGCCCGTAGACGTACTCCGCGTCGAAGTCGCCGCGCTCCACCACCTCGACGTCGCTCACGGTGAACTCCGCGACGCTGCCGTCCGCCCGCGTCACCCGCACCTCGCTGCCGGGCCGCACGTCGCTCAGGGCGTAGAAGACGGCCGGCTCCTTCTCGGTGTCCACGTGGCCCACCAGCACCGCCGCGCCCTCGGCGCCGGGCGTCGGCCCGCCCGCGTACCACCCGACCAGCCCGGGGGTCTCGAACGGCGGCGGCTCCACCCCGCCGGAGGCGTCCACGTCCCGCGCCACGATGTCGGCGCGGACGCCGATGGAATCGATCTCGACCGTGCGCGGCGCCGGGTGCCCGGTCAGCGGCTCGGCGGGCGCGGGCAGCGCGCCGCCGTCCCCGGCGCGGCCGGTGGCCGGGGCGTCGCCGGGGCCCGGCAGCCCGCCGGGCAGGCCGCCGTCGGTCAGCTCCCGGCCCCACAGCCACAGGGCGAGCAGCAGCACCGTCCAGGCGACGGCGGAGAGCAGGCGGCCGGTGCCGGAGGCGCGCGGCACGCCCGTCATCACTTACTTCTCCCGGGCGTGCAGCCGCCAGACGGCCAGCATCGCGCCGCCGGCCAGCGCCCCGGAGAACAGCGCCAGCCCGGCCGAGCCGCCGCTCATCCGCGTCGCCGCGTCCTCGGGCTCGGGCGCCGTGCCGCCGCCGCCCGCCCGCACCGGGGCGGTCGGCCCCGCGTCGTGCGGCTGCGCCCCGTGGTGCGTCTCCGCTCCGGTGGGCGTGGGGTCCGTGCCGGTGATGACGAGGCGACCGCTGATCTTCGCCTCCTCACCGTCGCAGGCCACCTCGATGGCGTGCACGCCGGGCTCCACCGCGGCGCTGACCCGGGCCTCGCCGAACAGGCCGCCGCCGTCGGGGGCGGGCGTCAGCCGCGCCTCGGCGGCGAACACCGCCGACCGGGCCGTGCCCGACTCGCCCGAACAGCCGGGCACCCGCAGCTCCACGTCGTCCCCGGGGCGCGGGCTGACCGGCTCGACGCGCACCTGGGCGGTCTCCGTCGCGCCGGGCGTCCCCGGCGTCTCCGCGACGCCGTCCTCGGCGAAGGCCGGTCCCGACCCCGCGGCGGCGGCCAGGGTCACGGCGCCCGCGCACAGGACGAGCTTCAGGGAGAGGGCGATGGCCATGGGGGAACACCTCCGGGTCTTTGTTCCGAAGATCTCCCGGTTCGCCGCCCGCCGCATCCGCTGCGGCCCCCGATTGGCCCGTACGGGGACGTTCCGCCGCGCGGCGCAACGGCCAGCCGTCGTCCACGACACACCGGGCCAGACGCAGCCTGCCGGTCGGAGTCAGCGGGGCGTTACGGTGGGACACGAGGGCCTCCTGGACGTCGGTGCAGACTTCGCAATCCACACCGAAACCAGAAGGCCCTCACCTGTTCAAGCACCCAGCACGCGTGTCACCAACGTCCCGGAACAACACACCTAGACCTTGTCGACCAGATCCGCGATCGAGTCGACCACGGCCGAGGGCCGGAACGGATAGCGCTCCACGTCCTCCGGGCCCGTCAGGCCCGTCAGCACCAGGAACGTCTCCATGCCCGCCTCCAGACCGGCCAGCACGTCGGTGTCCATCCGGTCCCCGACCATGGCGCTGGTCTCCGAGTGCGCGCCGATCATGTTGAGCCCGGTCCGCATCATCAGCGGGTTCGGCTTGCCCACGAAGTACGGATCGCGGCCGGTCGCCTTGGTGATCAGCGCCGCCACCGACCCGGTCGCGGGCAGCGCGCCCTCCGCCGAGGGGCCGGTGTGGTCGGGGTTGGTCGCGATGAACCGGGCCCCGTCGTTGATCAGCCGGATCGCCTTCGTCAGCGCCTCGAAGCTGTACGTCCTGGTCTCGCCGAGCACCACGTAGTCCGGCGACACGTCGCTGAGCACATACCCCACGTCGTGCAGGGCCGTGGTCAGCCCGGCCTCGCCGATGACGTAGGCCGTGCCGCCCGGCCGCTGTATGTCCAGGAACTGCGCGGTGGCCAGCGCGGACGTCCAGATGTTCTCGGCGGGGACCTCCAGACCCATCCGCACCAGCCTGGCCCGGAGATCGCGGCGGGTGTAGATCGAGTTGTTGGTGAGGACCAGGAACGGCTTGCCCGACTCCCGGAGCTTCTTCAGGAAACGGTCCGCCCCCGCGATCGGCACCCCCTCGTGGATGAGGACACCGTCCATGTCGGTCAGCCAGGACTCGATCGGCTTGCGCTCTGCCACGTCCACGTTCTCCTTCGTTCGGTCCGGGTGGGCGGTCCGGCGGGCCTACAGGCCCAGGTCTCTGATCAGCTTCGCGACGTGGCCGGTGGCCTTGACGTTGTACAGCGCCCGCGCCACCTTCCCCTCCTCGTCCACGATGACCGTCGAGCGGATCACTCCCGTGACCGTCTTCCCGTACAGCGTCTTCTCCCCGAACGCCCCGTACGCCTTCAGGACCTCCTTGTCCGGGTCGCTGACCAGGGTGACCTTCAGGTCCTCCTTGGCGCGGAACTTCCCCAGCTTCTCCGGGGAGTCGGGGGAGACCCCGATGACCTCGTACCCGGCGCCGGCCAGCAGCGCCAGGTTGTCCGTGAAGTCGCACGCCTGCTTGGTGCAGCCAGGGGTCAGCGCCGCCGGGTAGAAGTACACGATGACCTTGCGCCCCGCGTGATCGGCCAGCGACACCGGCTTGCCGTCGGCGTCGGGCAGGGTGAACGCGGGGGCCGGGTCGCCCGGCTGCAGGCGCACGCTCATGGCTTGCTCCTCGCTCCTCGTGATCGGTGTGCAGTGCGCCACCCAGCCTAATCGGGGGATCCCGCGCGCAGGCCGCGAAGGGACCTGACAGACTGTGCGGCAACCCCGATGACAACCGTGGTGTGCGGCAGGGACGAGGGAGGCGTGAGCGTGGCCGGGACAGGCAGGACACGAGCGGATATCGAGGCGCGGATCGCCCAGCGGCGCAAGGACCTCGCGGCCACGCTCGACGAGATCGGCGTCAGGGTCCACCCCAGCACCGTCGTGGGCGACGCCAGGGCGCGCGCCGCGGCGGCCGTCGACCGGGCCGCGGGGAACGCGGTCGTCCGGGTCAACCGCGCGGTGACCGGCGTGCGGGCCCAGTTCGTGTCCGACGAGGGCGAGCCCCGGCTCGACCGCGTCGTCCCGGCGGCCGTGCTGATCGCGGTGCTGGCCGGGACGCTCGTGCTGTCGTCCCGGCGCCGCCGCCGGTAGTTGCCCACCGCCCCGCTGAGATACGGTCATCCCGTGAGTTCGCACCCCACCCACGACAAGCTGCCCATCCGGATGCTGCACGACCGGGTGCTCGTCCGGGCCGACATCGCCGAGGGCGAGCGCCGCTCGTCCGGCGGCATCGTCATCCCGGCGACGGCCCGCGTCGGCCGCCGGCTC
The DNA here is from genome assembly GCF_051386415.1 of Streptomyces sp. URMC 129. Lineage (NCBI taxonomy): Bacteria > Bacillati > Actinomycetota > Actinomycetes > Kitasatosporales > Streptomycetaceae > Streptomyces > Streptomyces sp. URMC 129. Next base: position 2,606 of record NZ_JBPQTQ010000005.1, on the reverse strand, counting down.
GACTGGGCCGAGGTGGTCGCCGTCGGGCAGAACGTCCGCACGGTCGAGCCGGGTGACCGGGTGCTCTACGACCCCGAGGACCGCGCCGAGGTGGAGGTGCGGGGCGTGTCGTACGTGCTGATGCGGGAGCGGGACCTGCACGCGGTCGCCGCCGAGCGCCTCCAGGGCACCGACGACTCCACCGGTCTGTACCTCTAGACACCTCCGGACACCTCCCGGCCTCCGGCCGTACGCGCCCCCGCCGTCAGGCGGGCTCGCCGGTCCCGGGGGAGGCGGTCGGCCCCGCCGTGCCGGGGCCCGGGGCCGGGGTCGGCCGGGGGACGAACGGCGCGATCGCCTGCGGCACCCCGGGGAACGACTCGATCGGGGAGCGCCCGCCCCGCGGTTCCTCCGGGGGACCGGGCGACTGGCCGGGCGGCGGCACCGGCGCGCCGCTCGGTGTGGGTTCCGGCGTGCCGGACGGCGCCTCGCGCCGCTCGTCCTCCTCCTCGCCGTCCGGTCCGCGCTCCCGGGCGCGCTCCTCCTCCGGGGCCCGCGACGCGTCGTCCGACGGGCCGTCGCCGGGGTTGATGTCGGGCTCCGGCTCGGCCACGGCGAGGTCGAACTCCCGCACCGGCTCCCCGGCCAGCGCCGCCGCCGTGTACTGCCCCCAGATCCGGGCCGGGAAGCCGCCGCCGCTGATGCGCTCCTGCCCGGCCGCGCCGTACAGCTCCCGCTGCTCGCCGGTCTCCGGGTCCTGCCCGAAGATCGCGACCACCGTGGCCAGTTCGGGGGTGTACCCGGCGAACCAGGCCGCCCGGTCCTGCTCCGCCGTGCCGGTCTTCCCGGCCGCCGGGCGGCCGGCCGACTGGGCCGCCGTGCCGGTGCCCTCCCGGACGACGCCGCGCAGGATCGCCGTCGTGCCGTCCGCCGCCTCGCGGGAGATGGCGCGTGCGCTCTCCGGCTCGGGCAGGTCGATCTCCTCGCCGTTCCGGGTGATCTTCTCCACCAGCACCGCGGGCCGGTGCTCGCCGTGCGCGGCGAGTGTGGCGTACGCCTCGGCCAGGTCCAGGGTGCTGGGGGTGGCGGTGCCCAGCGCGATGGAGTCCTCGGCGGAGTCCAGGCCCGGCGTGGACTCCGGGATGCCGAGCGCGACCGCCGTCTCCTTCACCCGGGCCGGGCCGACGTCGGCGCCCATCTGCGCGAAGACCGCGTTGACGGACTTGTCCATCGCCTCGCCGACGGTGAGCGTGCCGTGGTCCTGGTCGCCCTCGTTCTCCGGCGACCAGCCGGTGCCCTCGCCGTCCCGGCCGACGACCTCCCGGCCGCTGCCGCCGTCGTACTCGGTGTCCGGGCCGATGCGTTCGCCGTCGTGGGTCTCCGACCCGTGCTCCAGCGCGGCGGCGTAGACGAACGGCTTGAAGGTCGAGGCGGCCTGATAGTCGCGCCGCGTCGCGTTGTTGACGTACTGGAGCGTGTAGTCCCGGCCGCCGTACATCGCCACCACCCGGCCGGTGTCCGTCTCCACCGAGGTCGCCCCGGCGCGCACCCACGCGTCGGGCTCCCGGTCCTCGCGCAGCGCGCTCTCCAACTGCTCGTCCACCGCCTCGGTCAGCGCCTGCTGCCGGTCCGGCTCGATGGTGGTCGTGATGCGGAACCCGCCCGCGGCCAGGCGCTGTTCGTCGATGCCCTGCTCCCCGAGGTACTGCTGGACCGCCTCCACCAGGTAGCCGCGCTCGCCGGAGAGGGAGGAGGACGGCGTGATCTCCCGCGGCTGGGGGAACGTCATCTCCGCCCGCCGCTCCTCGCTCAGCCAGCCCTCGGAGACCATGCCGTCCAGCACGTACTCCCAGCGGGCGGTGGCGAGTCCGGTGTTCTGCGGGTTGGCGCGGACGTCGAAGGCGTTGGGGGAGTTGAGCAGCGCGGCCAGGTACGCGCCCTCGGCGGTGGTGAGGTCGGCGGCGTCCTTGCCGTAGTACGCCTGGGCGGCGGACTGGATGCCGTAGGCGTTGCGGCCGAAGTAGCTGGTGTTGAGGTAGCCCTCCAGGATCTCGTCCTTGCCCACCTCGCGGCCGAGCTTGACGGCGATGAACAGTTCCTTCGCCTTGCGGGTGAGGGTCTGGCGCTGGTCGAGGTAGTAGTTCTTGACGTACTGCTGGGTGATGGTGGAGCCGGACTGCCGTTCGCCGCCGCGCAGCATGTTCCAGCCGGCGCGGATCATGGCCGGGATGTCCACGGCCGGGTCGTGGTAGAAGCCGCGGTCCTCGGCGGCGAGGACGGCGTGGCGCACGGCGGCGGGGACCTCGGACAGCGGGACGTTCTCGCGGTTGACCTCGCCGACGCGGGCCAGCTGGGAGCCGTCGGCGTAGAGGTAGACGTTGTTCTGCGCCGCCGCGGCCGACTTGGGCTCGGGGATCTCGACCAGCAGGTAGCCGGTGATCAGCGCGGCGCACAGGAACAGCAGGCCCACCAGCGTGCCGCCCAGCACCGTCCGCCAGGTGGGCACCAGCCGCCGCGGCCGGGTGCGGCGGCGCCGGGCGGGGCGGCCCGGCCGCTGCCCGGCGGTCTTCGGTGGCCACCCGGGCCACGGGCCGCCGCCCCCGTGTCCGCCGCCCCCCCCGCCGCCC
>NZ_JBPQTQ010000004.1:0-87962 GCF_051386415.1 Streptomyces sp. URMC 129 | reverse complement strand
GCCACCGCCCCCGCCGCCGCCCTGCTCGCCGGGTGCGGTGGCGGAGACGGCCGAGACGGCGGCGAGGGTTCTCTTTCCGGGTATCACGATGCGGGCCTTTCCACGGCGACGGACGAGGGTGCGGAGGGGAAGGGCCGGCGCAGCAGCCGAGACGCGGCGGCCGAGACGAAGAACAGCCCCACGGCCACGGCGGCGATCGTGGCGCCGGCCGCGGTGCGCGCGTGCCACGAGATCACCAGCCCGGCGACGGTCGCGGCACTGCCGCCCAGCGCGGCGCCCAGCATGATCAGCGGGATCCGCCGCGCCCACAGCGCGGCGGCGGCCGGCGGCGCGATGAGGAGGCCGAACACCAGCAGCGTGCCGACCACATGGAACGAGGCGACCATGGCGAGCGTGACCAGCGCGAGCAGCAGCGCCTGGGCGGCGGCGGGCCGCAGCCCGAGGGTGCGCGCCTTGCGCTCGTCGAAGGCGAGCGCGACGAACGCCCGGTGCCCGGCCGCCGCGAGGGCGGCGGCGAGGAGCAACGCGACGGCGAGGTACCGCAGATCACTCGCGCGCACGGCCAGCACGTCGCCGAACAGCAGGCCCGTCAGGTCGACGGCGAAGGACTGCGACCGCGAGACGATGATCACGCCGGCGGCGAGCATGCCGGCGAACACCAGGCCGATGACGGTGTCCTGGGACACCCGCGACGACCGGCTGAGCGCCGTCACCCCGGCCGCCATGGCACCGGCGCTGAGCGCGGCCCCCAGGAGCGGGCTGCCGCCGAGCAGCGAGGCGAGCGCGACGCCGGGCAGCATCCCGTGCGACATCGCGTCCCCGATGAACGCCATGCCGCGCAGGACGACCCAGGTCCCGGCCAGGGCGCACATCAGGGACACCAGCACCCCGCCCCACAGCGCGCGCTGGACGAACGACACCGCGAAGGGCTCGAACAACCACTCCATGGCCGGTCACACTACAATGAAAATGATTGTCGATTCAATGTAGAGCCAAACCCGGTCAATGCAGGGGAAGTTGGGACCAGACGACATGCCGCCACACAGCCGACCAGCGGAAAGCGCCGCGCCGCCCGCCGAGTTGACGTTCACCGGCCTGTGCGCGGGCTACGGCCGCCACCGGGTCCTGCACGGCCTCACCGGCCGCATCCCCCGGGCCCGCGTCACCGCCCTCGTCGGCCGGAACGGCTCGGGGAAATCGACCCTCCTGGGCGTGCTGGCCGGTACCGTCACCCCGGCCGCCGGCACCGTCACCCGCCGGGACACCGGCCGCCCCGCGTTCGTCGTCCAGCGCAGCGCCGCCTCCGACGCCCTGCCCCTCACCGTCCGGGAGACCGTCGCCATGGGCCGGTGGGCCGCACGCGGCCCCTGGCGCCGCCTGACCCGCGACGACCGGGCGATCGTCGACGCCTGTCTGGACCGGCTCGGCATCGGCCACCTGGCCGACCGGCGGCTCGGCACTCTCTCCGGCGGCCAGCGCCAGCGCGCGCTCGTCGCCCAGGGCCTGGCCCAGCGGTCGGACCTGCTACTCCTCGACGAACCGGCCGCCGGTCTCGACCTCGACGCCGGCCGCCGCATCACGGCCGCCCTCGACGACGCGCGGCACCGGGGCGTCACCGTCGTCCACGCCACCCACGACCTGGCCGAGGCCCTGCGCGCCGACCACTGCCTGCTGCTCGGCGCCGGCCGCCTCCTGGCGTCCGGCCCGCCGCACACCGTGCTCACCCGCGACGCCCTGGAACGGGCCTGGGACCTGCCGCGCCTCCCGCCGGCCCCCTGAGGAGCGGGCAACCGGAATGGAGAAACGTTTCGCGCGGCACATGGCCGCACGAGACCCTCCGCCCATTCCCGCCATCGCGGACAGCCCCCGAGTGTCCGAAATCAGCGTGGTCCCACGAGCCGGGAAGAGCCGTATAGTCGGAAAACCCCGCGGCGAAAGCGGTATCCCTTCCCGGCTTTCCCACGCGCCGGGGGAATCGTAGAAGATTCACCCACCGGAAAGGCGGGAGAGAAACGCGGGACCCACCCACCACCAACCCTCCTCCCCGGTGAAAGCTTTTCCCGGACACCGGCAGCCGGGAAACCGGCTTCACCAGGACCCGACTTTCCCGGCTTCACCGACTTCCCCGACGAAAGGGAGTGCCATGGTCACAGCGGCGGAATCGCCAGCCCCGGACCCCGGAGGGAGAAACCCCCGCGCCCGGCGGACGGAGCCGTCCCGTACCGCCCGCGCCCCCGAGCTGCCGGACGCCGCCCTGGAGTTACGCCTGGCGGCGACGTGGCTGGCGGACTCACTGGCCCCGGTGGCGCGCTGCCTCCCCCACCACTGGCGGAAGGCCGCGCGGGCGGCCCTCGGCCAACCGTGCGGCACCGCCCCGGACGGCGACCGCCGTTTCGGTGACGGCGCCTGGCAGACCCATCCCTACTTCCGCCTCCTCCGCCGCACCCACCAGACGGGCGACCGGTTCCTGCGCGAGCTGGTCGACGCCGCCGAACTGCCCAGGCGCCAGCACCGCCGGGCCCATCTCGCCGTGGATCTCCTCAGCGACGCGCTCGCGCCCGCCAACAGCCCGCTGGGCAACCCCGAGGTGCTCCGGAACGCCGTGCGCAGCCGCGGCGTCAGCCTGCTGAAGGGCGCCCGCAACGCCACCGAGGACCTGCTGCGCAACCACGGCCGCCCCCGCCAGGTGGAGCCGTCCCACTTCGTCCTGGGCCGGGACCTGGCCGCCACACCCGGCCGCGTGGTGCTACGCACCCCGTTGCTGGAGCTGATCCAGTACGCGCCGCAGACCCCCACGGTGCACGCCGTCCCGCTGCTGCTCAGCCCGCCCTGGATCAACAAGTACTACGCCCTGGACCTGGCGCCCGGCCGCAGCCTCCTCGAATGGGCCGTCCGCCACGGCCACACCGTCTTCACCATCAGCTACCGCAACATCGACAGCGGCTTCCACGACGTCAGCCTGGAGGACTACCTGCTCCGGGCACTGCTCACCGCGTGCGACGCCGTGCGCGACATCACCGGCGCCGAGCAGCTCAATCTCATCGGCGCCTGCAACGGGGGCACGCTCACGGTGATGCTGCTGGCCTGGCTGGCCGCGGGCGGCGAACGGCGCGTCCGCAGCGCCACCCTGCTCAACACCTCCATCGACTTCTCCGAGCCGGGCATGCTGGACGCCTTCTGCGACGACCGCACCCTCCGCCACGCCGAAAAGCTGATGGCCCGGCGCGGCTACCTCGACGGACACCAGCTGGCCATGCTCTTCGACCTCCTGCGCGGCAAGGACCTGTTCTGGCGCTACCTCACCCGCGGCTGGCTCATGGGCGAGAGTCCGCCCCCCTTCGACATCCTGACCTGGAACAACGACGTGATGAACGTCGCCGCCGCGACCCAGCGGGACTTCCTGCACGGGCTCTGCCTGGAGAACGGCCTGGTCAAGGGCACCCTGCACACCGGCGGCCGGCCGCTGCGCCTGGACCGGATCCGCGAGGACGTCTTCATGGTCGCCGCCCACAACGACCACCTCGTGCCCTGGGAGACCGCCTACCGCGGCGCCCGGCTCCTCGGCGGGGACGTCCGCTTCGTCCTCACCTCCGGGGGACACGTGGCCGGGCTCATCAACCCGCCGCGCCCGAAGGCGTCCTACTGGACCGCCGCCCCCCTCACCGCGGAGCCCGGGCAGTGGCTGGCCGGCGCCGAGCCGCGGCCCGGCTCCTGGTGGGAGCCATGGGCGGAATGGCTGGCCGAGCGCGCCGGCGCCCGGCAGGCCCCGCCCCCGCTGGGCAGCCCCGCCCATCCGGCCACCGACCCGGCACCGGGCACGTACGTGCGCGGCTGACCGCACCGGTACCGCTGCCGGACGGCGCGCGCCGCGCGCGGCGCCCGGAGGCCGTATCACCCTGCGCACGGCCGGAAGAATTTCCGGTGACGCGTTATTCCATGCGGTAGCCGCCGGGATTTCCGGGCCCTTTTTGAGCCTTTCCCGCACACCCGCTTCCCGCCGGACGTACCTGCCAGTAACGTGACGGGGACGGGGGCCCATCCATGAAGGAGCGAGCCCATGTCTCACGACGGAATGACCGAACGACGGATCATCGTCCAGGGAATTTCCACCCTGTACCTGGAAGCCGGCGAAGGCCCGGTGATCCTTTTGATACACGGCAATGCCACCGGCCCGCAGGACTGGCGGCGGATCATGCGCGAATTGTCCGCCACCCACCGGGTGGTGGCCCCGGCATTACCCGGTTATGGCGGCACCGGTCCGCTGGGGGACGTGCGGCCGAAGCGTCTGGTCTCGTTCCTCACCGCGTTCCTCGACGAGCTGGGCGTGGCCGAGGTCATCGCGGTGGGCCATTCGCTCGGCGGCCTGCTGGCCGGCGAGTTCGCGCTGACGCGCCCGGAGCGCGTGACGCGTCTGGTGCTGGCCGACTCCGCCGGGCTGGGGCGCGCGGTGAGTCCGGTCCTGATCGCCGAGTCACTGCTCCCGCCGCCCGTCGTCACGGCGCTGGTCACGGTGCTGACCCTGCCCGGCGGCGACGTGGCCAGGGTCGTCGGCCTCGCGGCGCAGCTCCGGCAGCCCTGGCGGGTGCCGCTCTCCGTCTGGGTGAGTCAGCTGCGGCTGTCCCACTCACCGAACTTCCTGCGCACCTCGCTGGAGACCGTCCGGGTCGGCGTCGGGCTTCTGGGGCAGCGCTTCGTCCTGACCGACCGGCTCGACGGCATCCGTGTCCCCACCCTGCTCATCTGGGGTCTCACGGACTCCGAATTCCCCGTGTGGCAGGGCTGGCTGGCGGCCCGGAGGCTGCCCTCCGGCCGCCTGGTGGTCATCCCGGGGGCCGGCCACGCCTCCCACCTGGAGTGCCACGAGGAGTTCGTCGACGCCCTCGGCCCCTTCGTCCGGGACCGGATCGCGGCGGGCCCGCCGCCCCCGGACTGATGCCCGGCCGGACCACCCACCACCCCCGCGAAGGAGGACCCATGTCGAACGACACCCCACACCGCCCGGTCCGCGAGGAAAGCCATCCGGTCGTGATCATCGGAGCCGGAGTGGGCGGCAGCATCACCGCCTTCCGGCTCGCCGAGGCCGGGGTGGACAACCTCGTGCTGGAACGGGGCCGCCGCTGGCCCATCACCCCCGACGGCGACACCTTCCCCACCGTGCCCTTACCGGACAAGCGCTTCGTCTGGCTGGACGACAAGCCCCCGACGCCCGTGTGCGACCAGGTGCCCTGGCTGGCGCGGACCAGCGAGGCGATCGCCGCGGCGGCGCTGCCGCGCTCCACCGGGCTGCTGGACGTGCTGCCGCACAAGAACCTCACCGTCGTGTGCGGGGCCGGAGTCGGCGGCGGCACCCTCGTCTACGGCGGGATCCTGCCCCAGCCGCGCCCCGGCCCGTTCCAGCAGGTCTTCCCCGCGGATGTCGACTACGCGGAGATGGACAGCGTCTACTACCCGCGGGCCCGCCGGCGCCTGGGCGCCACCGAGTTCCCCGACGACGTGCTCGCCCATCGCCGTTACCGCTCCAACCGCGTCTGGCGGTCCGCCGTCGAGAGCTCCGGGCTTCCGGTGGAACGGATCGACGCCACCTACGACTTCGACGTCATCCGGGCCGAACTCGACGGCCGCGCCAAGCCGTCGGCCACGGTCGGGCAGTACTTCTTCACCGGATGCGACAGCGGTGCCAAGCTCAGCGTGGACCGCACCTACCTGGCCCGCGCGGAGGCCACCGGGAAGACGGTGGTACGGCCGCTGCACAAGGTCACCGGCATCACCGAGGACCCCGACGGCCGTTACCGGGTCTCCGCCGAGCGGCTGGCCGTCGGCGGGGAAGTCCTGGAGCGGCTCGACGTGCTCTGCGCCCGGCTCGTCCTGGCGGCCGGCGGCGTCCACACGCCCCGGATGCTCGTCACCGCCCGCGACACCGGCGCGCTCCCCCGGCTGAACGAGCACGTGGGGGACCAATGGGGTACCAACGGCGACCAGTTGCCCATCCTCAAGACGATCGCGCTGCCCACCGGCACCCGTCAGGGCGGCCCTCCCGCCTTCCTCACCCGGAACGCCGGCGCCGACGCCCTGGTCACCCACGGAGGTCTGCCCTTCCCCATCGAGACCGGACTGCTGCTGTGCGCGGGCGTGGGCATGCCCGACCACTACGGGAGGTGGACGTACTCCACCGCCACGGAACACGCCCACCTGCGCTGGGCGACCGGCGGCGACGACAGCGCCCGGCGCGCCGTCGCCCGGCTGCTGCACGAGACCGCCCGGCACATCCCCTTCGGCGCCGTCACCCTCAACCCGCTGGCGCCGCACCCCCTGGTGCTGCACCCGCTCGGCGGCGCGGTCATCGGCAAGGCCACCGACGCCTACGGCCGCCTGCACGGCCACGACGGCCTGTACTGCCTGGACTCCGCCCTCATGCCGGGCTCCACCGCCGCCGCCAACCCGGTCCTGACCATCGCTGCCGTCGTGGAGCGCTGCCTGGACCACATCGTCGGCGACTTCACCTCCTGACGACGCCGACGACGCGTCCTTCGGGAACGTCGCGGAAGGGAAACGCCCATGTCCCTCGCTCAGCCGCCGACGCCCCGGGCCCCCGGGCGGGAGCCGCCCGCCGCGCCCATTCCCGCCGGGCCCCTGACCGCGTTGCTCCGCCGCCAGGAGGAGTTCGTCGACGCCCTCGGCATCCGGGCCGGGACCGTGCCCTCGGCCCGCGCCCTCCGGGAGCACGTGCGCGAGCCGCACGACCTCGGGTAGCGGCACCGGCGGCCGGGGCCGGGCCGGCCCCGCCCCGGCCGCCGTTCAGCCGCCCACCGCGGGCGTCGGCTCGCCCACGTAGGTGCGCCACAGCTCCGCGTAGCGCCCGTCCGCCGCCAGCAGTCCGGCGTGGGTGCCGTCCTCCACCACCCGGCCGTGGTCCAGCACCACCACCCGGTCCGCCCGCGCCGCCGTCGTCAGCCGGTGGGCGACGACCAGGGTGGTGCGGCTGCCCGCGAGCCGGTCGGTGGCCCGGTTCACCAGCGCCTCGGTCGCCAGGTCGAGCGCCGCCGTGGCCTCGTCCAGCAGCAGGACGTCCGGCTTCACCAGCTCGGCCCGCGCCAGCGCGATGAGCTGCCGCTGCCCCGCCGACAGGTTCCGCCCGCGCTCGCCGACCTGGTACCGGTATCCGCCCGGGAGCGCCGCGATCATCCGGTGCGCCCCGACCGCCCGCGCCGCGGCGGCGACCTCGGCGTCCGTCGCGTCCGGGCGGCCGTACGCGATCGCGTCCCGGACCGTGCCCCGGAACAGGTACGGCTCCTGCGGCACCACGCCCAGCCGCTGCCGGTACCCGGCCGGATCCAGCTCGCGCAGGTCCGTGCCGTCCACCCGCACCGCGCCCGCCGTCGGGTCGTAGAAGCGGGCGGCCAGCTTCACCAGCGTCGACTTGCCCGCGCCCGTCTCGCCGACGAACGCCACCGTCTGCCCGGCCGGAATCCGCAGCCGGACCCCCGACAGCGCCTCCTCGCCGTCCCCGTAGGAGAAGCTCACGTCGTCGAACTCCACCTCCCCGCGCAGCGACGTGACCGGCACCGGGTCCGCCGCCGTGGGCGTCGTCGTGGGCTCGCGCAGCAGCTCCTGGACGCGGCGCAGCGAGACCACCGCCTGCTGGTAGCCGTCGAAGACCTGCGAGAGCTGCTGCACCGGCGCGAAGAACAGCTCGATGTACAGCAGGTACGCCACCAGCGCGCCCGCCGTCAGCGTCCCGTCCCCCACCCGCCCGGCGCCCACGATCAGCACCCCGGCGGTGGCGAGGGTGGCCAGGAGCTGGACGAACGGGAAGTACACCGAGATCAGCCACTGCCCGTACACCCGCGCCTGCCGGTACCCGTCCGACCGGGCGGTGAAGCGCTCGTACCCGTCCCGCTCCCGCCGGAACGCCTGCACCATCCGCAGCCCGGCCACCGACTCCTGGAGGTCGGCGTTGACGCCGCTGACGCGCTCGCGCGCCAGCTCGTAGGCGCGGGTGCTGTGCCGCCGGAAGTAGACGGTGCCAATCACCAGCGGCACCAGCGTGGCCAGCACGACCAGCGCGAGCTGCCCGTCGATGGCGACGAGCACGCCCATGATCCCGAAGAACGTCAGCACCGCGACCAGCGCCTGCGTCAGCCCGGTCTGGAGGAACGTGGTCAGCGCGTCCACGTCCGTCGTCATCCGGGTCATCACCCGGCCGGTCAGCTCGCGTTCGTAGTAGGCCAGGCCCAGCCGCTGGAGGTGGGCGAAGATCTTCACGCGCAGCGCGTACAGGGCCCGTTCGCCCGTGCGGCCCACGGCCCGGATCGCGCCGAACTGCGCGACCCACTGCGCCAGCACCACGGCCAGCGCCAGCGCCGACGCCGCCCACACGGCGCCCAGCGCCTGCCGCTGCACGCCCTCGTCGATGCCGTGCCGGATCAGGACCGGGAGCAGCAGCGAGGCGACGGCGTCGGCCACCACGAGCAGCAGCGCGAACGCCAGCGGCCGGCCGAGGCCGCCGAGCAGCCGCCGCAGCCCGTAACTGTCCTCGGGTCGGGCGGCCCGTTCCTCGTCCACGTCCGGGGTGTCCTCGGCCGGCGGCAGCGCGGCGACCTGCACCAGCAGCTCGGGCGTGGCGCCGCCCTCCGCCGTCCCGTCCTCCGCCCCGGGACCCCACAGCGCGGCGTCCTCGGTGTCGTTGGTGTCATCGGCGTCCTCGGCGTTGGCGTCGCTGTCGCCGTCGCCCGCGAACACGCCCGCCGGGTCGCGCTCGACGCCGCCCAGCTCCCCCGGATCGGCCAGCAGCCGCCGGTACAGCTCGCAGCGCGCGACCAGCTCCTCGTGCGTGCCGGTGTCCACCAGCCGCCCGGCGTCCAGCACGGCGACGCGGTCCGCGAGCTGGAGCGTGGACTGCCGGTGGGCGATGAGCAGCGTGGTCCGCCCGGCCATCACCGACCGCAGCGCGCCGTGGATCTCGTGCTCGACGCGCGCGTCCACCGCCGAGGTGGCGTCGTCGAGGATCAGCAGGCGCGGGTCGGTGAGGATGGCGCGCGCCAGGGCGATGCGCTGCCGCTGCCCGCCGGAGAGGGTCAGGCCCTGCTCGCCGATCACCGTGTCGTAGCCGTCGGGCAGGTCGTTGATGAACGCGTCCGCCTGCGCCGCCCGCGCGGCGGCCCGGATCTGCTCCTCGGTCGCCTCGGGGTGCCCGTAGGCGAGGTTGGCGCGGATGGTGTCGGAGAAGAGGAAGCTGTCCTCGGGCACCAGCCCGATCGCGGCCCGCAGCGACGCGTACGTCAGCTCCCGCACGTCCTCGCCGCCCACCCGGATCGCGCCGCTGTCCGGGTCGTAGAAGCGCGGCAGCAGCAGCGAGACGGTGGACTTGCCGCTGCCCGACGTGCCGACGACGGCCAGGGTCTCGCCCGGCTCGATGCGCAGCGACAACTCCCGCAGCACCGGCCGTCCCTCGCCGTAGCCGAAGCTGACCCGGTCGAACTCGACGGTGGCCGGCGCGTCGGCGGGCAGCGCGTGCGCGTCCGGCGCCTCCCGTATCTCCGGCTCGGTGTCGATGAGTTCGAGCACGCGCTCCACGCCCGCGCGGGCCTGCTGGCTGACGGTGAGGATGACGGTGAGCATCCGCACCGGGCCGACGAGCTGCGCGAGATAGGTGGAGAACGCCACGAACGTGCCCAGCGTGATCTGGCCGCGCGTCGCCATCCAGCCGCCGAGCGCCAGCATCGCGACCTGCCCGAGGGAGGGCACGGCCTGGAGGGCCGGCGTGTAGCGGGCCGTCAGCCGCACGGTCCGCATGCGGGCGGCGAACAGCCGCCGCCCCGCCGCGCGCAGCTTGCCGGTCTCCTGCTCCTCCTGCCCGAAGCCCTTCACCACCCGCACGCCGGTGATCGCGCCGTCCACGACCCCGGCCACCGCGCCCGCCTCGTTCTGCGCGACCCAGGTGGCGGGGAAGAGCCGGGTGCGGCTGCGGCCGGCCACGAACCACAGGGCGGGCGCCACGGCCAGCGCGACCAGCGTGAGCGCGGGCGAGAGCACCACCATGACGACGAGGGAGACGGCGAAGAGCATCAGGTTGCCGATGGTCATCGGCATCATGAAGAGCAGGCCCTGGATGAGCTGGAGGTCGCTGGTCGCCCGCCCGACGACCTGCCCGGTGCTGAGCTGGTCCTGCCGCCGCCCGTCGAGCCGGGTGATGGTGCGGAACATCTCGGTCCGCAGGTCGTGCTGCACGTCGATGCCGAGCCGGCCGCCGTAGTAGCGGCGGATGAACGTCAGCGCGTACACGACGACGGCCGCGGCGACCAGCAGCCCGATCCACAGCCCGAGGCCGCGCTCCTCACCGACGACGACGTCGTCGATGACCACCTTGATGATCAGCGGCATCAGGGCCATCACGCCCATGCCCAGGAGCGAGGAACCGACCGAGAGGAGCAGGTTGCGGCGGTACCGCCAGCAGTAGGCGGTCAGCCGTCGTATCCATCCACCATCCCGCGCCGTCTGTCCCGCCACAGAACGCCTCCCGCTCCTCGCCGTGCCGCTGCCATCGCTTGCCAACGCACGAGCATGGTCATTTCATCCCACCGCAACACGATGAACAGGGCGGTGCCACCGGGAAAACCGTTTGCGGTCGCGGGGACCAGGGCCTACGGTCACGGCCATGGGAATCCAGGCTCTGATCGACGGTCTGCGCGCCGCCGCGCGGTCCGCCGGCTGGAGCCCGCTCCAGACCCGTCGCCCGCGCCACCGGCGCCCGGCCCTGGTCTGACGCCTCTCATCCCCCGGCCCAGGGCCGTCCGTGTGTCCCACCGACCCGGACAGGCCGCCGATCCCGTGGCCTGTCCTCGCACACGAGGACGACGCCCGTGGCTTCCCGCCGCAAGACTCTCTCCCAGAATTTCCTCCACCACACCGGCGTGCTGCGCCAGATCGTGCGCGCCGCCGCGCTCCGGCCGAGCGACCTGATCGTCGAACCCGGCGCGGGCGAGGGCACCCTCACCCGCGTCCTGGCCCGCGCCACGCGCGAGGTGATCGCCTACGAGCTGGACCCCGACCTGGCCGCCCGGCTCCCGGACCGCCTGAGGTCCGAGCGGAACGTGCGCGTGGTGCGCGGCGACTTCCTCGCCGCCCGCCCGCCGCACACGCCGTTCGCCGTCGTGGGGAACATCCCGTACTCCCGCACGACGGACATCGTCCGCTGGTGCCTGGACGCCCGCCCGCTCACGTCGGCGACGCTGGTCACCCAGCTGGAGTACGCGCGGCGGCGGACCGGCCGGTACGGCACCTGGCCGCTGCTGACGGTCAGGACGTGGCCCGAGTTCGACTGGCGCCTCGGCCCGCGCGTCGACCGCCGCCACTTCACGCCGGTGCCGCGGACGGACTCCGCGGTCCTGCGGATCACCCGCCGCGACGCGCCGCTGCTCCCGCGCCGCGACCTCCCGGCCTACCGGGCGCTGGTGACCGAGGGCTTCACCGGCCTCGGCGGCTCGCTGCGGGCCACCCTGACCCGCCACCACCGCGCGCACCGCGTCCGGGAGGCCCTGGCGGCGGCCCGTGTCCCGGCCGACGCCCCGGTCGGCCTGGTCACCCCGCGCCAGTGGATCGTGCTGTTCACCCGGCTGCGGTGACGGCCGACCCGCCGCTCAGGGCCGCCGCGGCGCGGTGTTGTCGACGCGGACGCCGCCGTTGACCACGACAGCGGCGACCGAGCCCCGGTCGGCGCGGAGGGTCACGTCGCCCCCGACGACCGGCCCGCCCGCCACCGGCTCCCGCAGCAGGTCGCGCAACCGGCCGGCGAGCGCGTCCCGCTCGCGCTCGTCGGCCGCGCTCTCCAGCAGCGCCTCGAACCGCGTCTCCCAGGCCACCTGCTCCCGCACCCGGACCAGGTCACCGCCGGACCCGTCCGCCAGCGCGGCGGCCGTCCGGTCCAGGCGCTCCAGTTCGGCGCGCTCCCGCTCCGCGTTCCCCCGCCCGAACCACCCGGCGACCTTCGCCCGGAACCCGGTCCACGCGTCCGTCCCGGCCGCCTGCACCACGGCCGCCCCGCCCGTCGCCGCCAGTGCCGTCAACGCCTCGGAGAGCATCGCCCACCCACTTCGCTCGTGTCGTCCGCCTGTCCGCCACCCGGGTACACGTCCGGCGCCCGCCCCGGGTTCCGATGAGTTCGCCCGCCCGGCCGGGTCAGCATCCGTGACACGGTCACCCACCGACATGAGAGGACGGACCGGCGTGTTCAAGAACACCAAGGCGTTCAGCGGATTCTCCGTGGACGACATCGCGGCGGCCAGGCGGTTCTACGGCGAGACCCTGGGGATCGACGTCTCCGGGGAGGACGGGATGCTCTTCCTGCACCTCGCCGGGGAGCGGGAGCACCTGATCTACCCCAAGCCGGACCACACCCCGCCCACCTGCACCCTGCTCAACTTCCCGGTCGACGACCTGGAGGCCGCCGTCGACCAGCTCACCGAGCGCGGCGTCGTGCTGGAGCGGTACGAGGGCGCCGACGAGAAGGGCATCCACCGGCCGGAGGGCGGCCCGCCCATCGCCTGGTTCCGCGACCCGGCGGGGAACTACCTGTCCGTCCTCCAGCAGTGAGGCACGGGCCCGCCCGGCGGCCCCCCGCCGCCGGGCGGGCCCGGCTCCGGGGCCGGAGATCACAGCTCGGGCACTTCCCCTCCGTAAAGCGGTCATCGGGGCGATACTGGCCGTATGCCGACGATCGCCGTGCCCTCCCGAACGGAACTGGTCGACCACCTCATACGGACCCGGATCGCGGGCGACGTGGCGACTCCACGCGAGAACAACCTCTCCCACTACCGGGAGCTGGCGAACGGCAACCGGTACTTCTGGCTCGGCCTCGAATTCGGCGACCGCTGGACCGACGAGCAGGACGTGCTGGCCGTGATGGCCGAGCGCTGCGGTGTCGACGAGGACCCCGGGCACCGGCACGGCCAGGACACCATCGACCCGGAGCTGACGGTGGACGGCCTGGAGCGGGCGGCGACGCTGCTGCGCAAGGCGGTCGTCGGCAAGCAGCGGGTGCTGGTGGCCACCGGTCACCCCGGCGGGCTCCTCGACGTGCACGCCCGCACCGCCGCCGCCCTGGAGGCCGCGGGCTGCGAGCTGGTCCAGGTGCCGATCGGGCTGACGGCCGACGAGGGCGTCGTGGCGCAGATGGCGAACGTGGCGATGTACGAGCGGGGCGCGACACTCTGGCACACGCACTCGCCGCAGCCCATGACCGAGATCCTCGACGCCCTGCCCCAGACCGGCGAGCCGATGCCCGACCTGGTGATCGCCGACCACGGCTGGGCGGGCCGCGCGGCCCAGTACGGCATCGACACCATCGGCTACGCCGACTGCAACGACCCGGCGCTCTTCCTCGCCGAGGCCGAGGGGACGCTGTCGGTGTGCGTGCCGCTGGACGACCACGTCACCAACCCGCGGTACTACGAGCCGCTGACCGCCTACCTGCTGGACGCCGCCGGGCTGGCCCAGGGCTGAGGCCCCGGGCCCGCCGCCACGGCGGGGCTCACGGACGCGGGCGCGGCACCCGCATCAAGCCCTCCTGGATCACCGACACCGCCAGCCGCCCGTCCCGCGTGAAGATCCGGCCGCGCGCCAGGCCACGGCCACCCTGGGACGTCGGCGAGTCCGTGTCGTACAGCAGCCACTCGTCCGCCCGGAACGGCCGGTGGAACCACATCGCGTGGTCCAGGCTCGCGCCCACGATGTCGCCGGTCATCCAGCCGCCGCGGCCGTGCGCGACCAGCACCGAGTCCAGCAGCGTCATGTCCGACACGTAGGTGCCCAGGCACAGGTGCGCCACCGGGTCGTCGCGGTCCCCGTCCAGCTTGCCGTTGGCCCGGAACCACACCTGCGACCGTGCCGCGCGCGGCTGCCCCGCCGTGGCGAACGGCGGCTCCGCGACGTACCGCAGGTCGATCGCCCGTCTGGCCTGGAGCAGCAGGTCCACCGCGCGCGGGTCGAAGAAGAGGTCCGCGTACCGCGGCAGCATCTCCTCGGCGGTCGGCAGCGTCTCCGGGTCCGGCGCGTCCGGCATCGGCTCCTGGTGCTCCAGGCCCTCCTCCGCCACCTGGAACGAGGCCGACAGGTGGAAGATCGGCTGCCCGTGCTGCACGGCCACCACCCGGCGGGTGGTGAACGAGCGGCCGTCGCGGATGCGGTCCACGGTGTAGACGATCGGGGAGCCCGGGTCGCCGGGGCGCAGGAAGTAGGAGTGCAGGGAGTGCGGCAGACGGTCCTCGGGCACGGTGCGGCACGCCGCCACGAGGGCCTGGGCGGCGACCTGGCCGCCGAAGACCCGGGGAATGACGGAGGCGTGGCTGTCGCCCCGGAAGATGTCTTCTTCGATCCGTTCCAGGTCCAGCAGGTCGAGCAGATACTGCAGAGTAGCGTCCATACCGGCAATTCTCCCGCACAAACGTGCGGAAGCCCGGATCCTGATCAGGATCCGGGCTTCCGGTCAGTAGCGGGGACAGGATTTGAACCTGCGACCTCTGGGTTATGAGCCCAGCGAGCTACCGAGCTGCTCCACCCCGCGTCGTGATGTCTTTACCTTAGCTCCATCCGGAGGCCGCGTGCAAATCGGTGGTCAGCCGTGCGGCGCGGAGGCCGCGTTCGCGGCGGCGACGCATCCGGGGCAGCGCCCGTAGTACGTGACGACCGCGCCGGAGACCGCGAAGCCGAACCGCTCCCCGGCGGGCAGCGCGGGCAGCGGGTCGGCGCTGGGGCGCACGTCCCGCATCGCGCCGCAGCCGGAGCAGACCAGGTGCTGGTGCGGACGGTGCGCGTTCGGGTCGTAGCGCTTGGCCCGGCCGTCCGTGGTGACCTCCAGGACCTCGCCGAGCGCGACCAGCTCGCCCAGCGTGCTGTAGACGGAGGCGCGGGAGATCTCGGGCAGCTTCCCGGCGGCCCGCCTGTGCACCTCGTCCGCGGTGAAGTGCACATGATCGCCGTCCAGCACCTCGGCGATGACGCGCCGCTGGGCGGTGAGACGCCAGCCGCGCTCCCGGAGTCGCCGCAGCAGGTCACTCATGACTTCCACCCTCACCCTCACGCGTGACATCCCTTGACCCGACCGTGTACGAATCGAGGGAGTGTCTTGACTTGGACATAGTCCAATATAGGATCCGGTGGAGACGACGGCCAAGGGCCCGAGCAGGACGATCGACCTGAACGTGAAAGGCGTGACCGGCACCATGACCGACCAGATCGCAGCGGGACCGCTCACCACGGAGGCCGGCGCCCCCGTCGCGGACAACCAGAACAGCCAGTCCGCGGGTGTCGGCGGCCCCGTGCTGATCCAGGACCAGCTCCTCGTCGAGAAGCTGGCCCACTTCAACCGCGAGCGGATCCCGGAGCGTATCGTCCACGCCCGCGGCGCCGGCGCGTACGGCACGTTCACCGTCACCGCCGATGTGACCCCGTGGACGCGGGCCGCGTTCCTGTCCCGGATCGGCAAGCAGACCGAGGTCTTCGTCCGCTTCTCGACCGTCGCCGGGAGCCTGGGGTCGGCCGACGCCGTGCGCGACCCGCGCGGCTTCGCGATCAAGTTCTACACCGAAGAGGGCAACTACGACCTGGTCGGCAACAACACGCCGGTCTTCTTCATCAAGGACGCGATCAAGTTCCCGGACTTCATCCACACCCAGAAGCGCGACCCGTACACAGGCTCGCAGGAGCCGGACAACGTCTGGGACTTCTGGGGCCTGTCGCCGGAGTCCACGCACCAGGTGACCTGGCTGTTCGGCGACCGCGGCATCCCCGCCTCCTACCGCCACATGAACGGGTACGGCTCGCACACCTTCCAGTGGAGCAACGAGGCGGGCGAGGCGTTCTGGGTCAAGTACCACTTCAAGACCGACCAGGGCATCAAGAACCTCACCACCGAGGAGGCCAACGTCCTGGCCGGCACCGACCCGGACAGCCACCAGCGGGACCTGCGCGTCTCCATCGAGAACGGCGACTTCCCGTCCTGGACCGTGCAGGTCCAGATCATGCCCGTCGCCGAGGCCGCGACCTACCGGTTCAACCCGTTCGACCTGACCAAGGTCTGGCCGCACGCGGACTACCCGCCGATCACCATCGGCACGCTGGAGCTGAACCGGAACCCGCGGAACGTGTTCGCCGAGGTCGAGCAGTCGATCTTCTCCCCGCACCACTTCGTGCCGGGCATCGGCCCCTCGCCCGACAAGATGCTCCAGGGCCGCCTGTTCGCCTACGGCGACGCCCACCGGTACCGCGTCGGCATCAACGCCGACCACCTCCCGGTGAACCGGCCGCACGCCACCCAGGCCCGCACCACCCACCGCGACGGCTTCGCCTACGACGGCCGGCACGGCGGCGCGAAGAACTACGAGCCGAACAGCTTCGGCGGCCCGGTCCAGACCGACCGCCCGCTGTGGGAGCCCGTCCCCGTCTCCGGGTACACCGGCGACCACGTGGCCCCCTCGCACGCCGAGGACGACGACTTCGTCCAGGCGGGGAATCTGTACCGGCTCATGGCGGACGACGAGAAGGACCGTCTGATCGAGAACCTCGCGGGATTCATCGCGAAGGTCTCCCGTGACGACATCGCCGAGCGGGCCGTGGAGAACTTCCGCAAGGCGGACGAGGACTACGGCAAGCGGCTCGCCTCCGCGGTCCAGGCCCTCCG
Organism: Streptomyces sp. URMC 129; assembly: GCF_051386415.1. Lineage (NCBI taxonomy): Bacteria > Bacillati > Actinomycetota > Actinomycetes > Kitasatosporales > Streptomycetaceae > Streptomyces > Streptomyces sp. URMC 129. The sequence goes on along the minus strand of NZ_JBPQTQ010000004.1, from coordinate 71,290 downwards.
CGGCTGACGACCGGGACGTCCCGACGTCCCGGCACCGCCGCTTGCCGTGATACCCCGGAGCGGCCGGACGCCCAGAGGCTCCGGCCGCTCCGGACTGTGTCCGGCCGGGTCAGGCCCTGCCGACCACCGGGGTCCAGCAGTTGATGATGTCGCGCACCGAGACGATGCCGATCGGTTCGTTGGCGTCGAGGACGATCAGGTGCCGGAAGCCGCCCTGCGCCATCGCGGACGCCGCCTCGGCGAGCGTCCACTGCGGCGCGGCGAAGACGACGTCGGTCGTGGTGTGGGCGCCCGCCCGTTCGCGGTCGGGATCCTGGCCCCGGCCGACCGAGGCCAGGATGTCCCGTTCGGTGATGATGCCCACGCCCGAGGTCTCGGGGTCGAGCACGACCGCGGCGCCGACCCGGCGGGCCGACATCAGGCGGGCCGCCTGACGGAGCGTGTGATGGGGACCGATGGTGAGGACGACGGTGCTCATCGCGTCGCGGACCAGCATGGGATGAGCCACCTCCTGCCATGAGAGGGGGTGAGGGTTGGGGTGCTGTGCGCAAGCGGGAAAAGCGGGCAGCCTCGCGAGGCAATTCACAAGGCCACAAGTGGGGGGGTTCTCATGCTCACACGCCGCCCTCGCCCCAACAAGGGTGCGTACCCCGGAAACCACGCCCCGGCCAGATCGGGCCCGGCCCTTCCCGCCGGACCAGCGCGCGGCGGGAAGGGCCGGACACGGCCTAGGCGCCCAGATATCCCAGCAGTTCCTCGTGCAGCAGCCCGTTCGACGCCGCCGCGTCCGCGCCGAGCGGCGCGTCCCGCCCGTCCAGCCCGGTGAACCGGCCGCCCGCCTCCCGCACCACGATCGCGTTCGCCGCCATGTCCCACAGCGACAGCTCCGGCTCGGCGCAGAGGTCCACGGCCCCCTCGGCGACCATCATGTAGGACCAGAAGTCGCCGTACGCCCGCGTCCGCCAGCACGCCCGGGTCAGTTCCATGAACCCGCCCAGCCGGTCGCGCTCCTCCCAGCCCGACAGCGACGAGTACGAGAACGACGCGTCCGCCAGCCGGGACACCCGCGACACCCGCAGCCGGGTCGCCGACGTCAGGCTCCGGCCCGTGTACGCCCCGCCGCCCAGCGCGGCCCACCAGCGCCGCTGGAGCGCCGGCGCCGACACCACCCCGACCACCGGCCGGTCGCCCTCCTCACCGCGCTCCATCAGCGCGATCAGCGTCGCCCACACCGGCACGCCGCGCACATAGTTCTTGGTGCCGTCGATCGGGTCCACGACCCAGCGGCGGGCGCCCTGCCCCTCGCTGCCGAACTCCTCGCCCAGCACCGCGTCCCGGGGCCGGGCGCGCGCCAGGACGCCCCGGATCAGCTCCTCGGCCGCCCGGTCCGCCTCGCTGACCGGCGTCATGTCCGGCTTCGTCTCGACCTTCAGATCAAGGGACTTGAACCGCTCCATCGTCGCGGCGTCGGCGGCGTCGGCCAGGACGTGCGCGAGGCGCAGATCATCGTGGTAATCGGACATGCCCCACAGTATGCGGCCATCGGGCGCCCGGCCCGGCGCCGGACGTCTTGACACCTCCCGCCCCTCCCGTCAATTCTGTCCCGGACCAGCCGGAGCCGCCTTCGGAAGGCGAGGAGGCGACGTTGCCCACCGCGCGTGAGTCCCTGTTGCGAGCCGCCCGCGACGCCCTCGAACGGCGTCCCTGGCCCCTGGTCAGGATGGTCGAGATCGCCGCCGCCGCCGGGGTGTCCCGGCAGACCCTCTACAACGAGTTCGGGGACAAGGCCGGCCTCGGCGCGGCCCTGGCGGAGCGTCAGCTCACCCTGTTCCTCGACGGGTTCCGCGCGTACTGCGCCGACACCGGCCGCACGCCCGACGAGATCCTCGCCGGGACGACCGACTGGATCCTCGGCGCCGCGCACGCCGACGTCCTGGTCCGCGGCTCCCTCGTCGGCTGCCCCGGCGCCGGGCTGCCGCGGCCCGTCCGGCGGCCCGGCGAGCTGGTCGCCGAGCTGTGCGACCGGGCGGTGCGCGCCCTGGCGCGCCGTACGCCACCGGCCGAGGCGGCCGGGCTCCCCGGCCGCTGCGAGACGGCGATCCGCCTCGCGGTCTCCCACCTCGTCGCCCCGGTCCCCGTGTCCCGGGACCGCTGAGCGGCGCGGCGGGGCCCGGCGCGGAGCGGGGTCAGTCGCCCTCGCGGCGCTCGCGGGTGGCCAGCAGGCGGCGCAGCGAGTACAGCCGCGCCGGCTCCGCGTGCCCCGCGGCGACCCAGGCGTCCAGCGCGCAGTCCTTCTCGTCGTGGCTGCACGCGCGCGGGCACTCCGCCGTGCCGGGCACCAGATCCGGGAAAGCGTGGATGACCCGCGACGGGTCCACGTGGTGCAGGCCGAACGACCGCACGCCCGGGGTGTCGATCACCCAGCCCGAGGTGCCCGGCAGCGGCAGCGCGAGCGCCGAGACGGTGGTGTGCCGGCCCCGGCCGGTCACCGCGTTGACCTCGCCGGTGGCCCGCTGCCGCTCCGGCACCAGCGCGTTGACCAGCGTCGTCTTGCCGACCCCGCTGTGCCCGACGAACGCGGTGATCCGGCCGGCCAGCAGCTCCCGCACCCGGCCCACGGCCTCCTCGTCGAACTCCTCGCGGCTGGTCACCACGTGCCGGACGCCGAGCGGCGCGTACGTCTCCAGCAGCGGCCCGGCCGGGGCCAGGTCCGCCTTGGTGAGGATCAGCAGCGGGTCGAGCCCCGCGTCGAAGGCCGCGACCAGGCAGCGGTCGATCAGCCGCGGCCTGGGCTCGGGGTCGGCCAGGGCGGTGACGATGGCGAGCTGGTCGGCGTTGGCGACGACCACCCGCTCGAACGGATCGTCGTCGTCCGCCGTGCGGCGCAGCGTGGACCGGCGCTGCTCCACCCGCACGATCCGCGCCAGGGTGTCCTTGGCGCCCGACAGGTCCCCGACGACGGCCACCCGGTCCCCGACCACGACGCCCTTGCGGCCCAGCTCGCGCGCCTTCATCGCGGTGACCGTGCGGTCCTCCACCAGGCAGGTGACCCGGCCCCGGTCCACGGTGAGGACGAAGCCCTCGGCGGCGTCCTCGTGGGCCGGGCGCCGGCTGGTGCGCGGCCGGGTGCCCCGGCGGCTGGGGCGGACCCGGACGTCGTCCTCGTCGGTGTGCTTGCCGTAGCGGCGCATGGCGGTCGCGCCCTAGTCGCTCTCTCCCGAGAGCATCCGGTGCCACAGATCCGGGAAGTCGGGCATCGTCTTGCCGGTGGTGGCGATATTCTCGATCTCGATGTCCTTCACCAGCAGGCCGAGGATCGCGCCCGCGGTGGCGAGCCGGTGGTCCTCGTAGGTGTGGAAGACGCCGCTGTGCAGCGGGCGCGGCCGGATGCGCAGGCCGTCGGAGGTCTCGGTGACGTCACCGCCGAGCGAGTTGATCTCCTTGGTGAGCGCGGCGAGCCGGTCCGTCTCGTGCAGGCGCAGGTGCGCGACGCCGCGCAGCACGGACTCCGACTCGGCCAGCGCCGCCACGGCCGCGATGCCCGGGGTCAGCTCCCCGACCTCGCTCAGGTCGGCGTCGATGCCCCGCACCCGCCCGGTGCCGCTGAACGTCAGGCCCCGGTCGTCCAGGGTGCACCGGCCGCCCATGTCGGTGAAGATCCGGCGCAGCGCGTCGCCGGGCTGCGTGGTCTGCCGGGGCCAGTCGGGGATGGTCACCGTGCCGCCGGTGACCAGGGCGGCGGCCAGGAACGGCTGCGCGTTGGACAGGTCGGGCTCGACCACCACGTCGCGGCCGAGCAGCGCGCCCGCGGTCACCCGCCACACGTTGGGCTCGCCGCCGGAGTCGGGCGAGTCCACCTGGGCGCCCGCCTTGCGCAGCATGTCCACGGTCATCCGGATGTGCGGCATGGACGGCAGGGTGCGGCCGGTGTGGCGGACCTCGATGCCCTGGTTGAACCGGGGCGCGGACAGCAGCAGGGCGCTGATGAACTGGGAGGACGTCGAGGCGTCGACCTCCACGTAGCCGCCGTCGAGGGACCCGGCGCCGTGCACGGTCAGCGGCAGCGCGCCGCGCCCGTCGTCCTCGACGCGGGCGCCGAGGGCGCGCAGCGCGTCGATGAGGCCGCCCAGCGGGCGCTCGTGGGAGCGGGGGTCGCCGTCGAAGCGGACCGGCCCCTCGGCCAGCGCGGCGAGCGGCGGCAGGAAGCGCATCACGGTGCCCGCGTTGCCCACGTCGATGGTGGCGGGCGCCTGCGGCGCGCCGGGGATCACCCGCCACGACTCGCCGCGGCCCTGGGGCAGTCCGGAGACCGCGGAGCTGGACGAGACGGTCTCCTCGATGCCGATGCCGAGCGAGCGCAGGGCGTCGGCCATCAGGAGGGTGTCCCGCGAGCGCAGCGGGCGGCGCAGCCAGCCGGGGTCGGCGGCGAGGGCGGCCAGGATCAGGGCGCGGTTGGTGACCGACTTGGATCCGGGCACCGTGACGGTCGCATCGACCGCGCCGGAGGCGAGCGGCGCGGGCCAGAGCGCGAGGGTTTCGCTGTGGTCGGTCATAAACACTCACTCTAGTGCGCGACGCACCGTGACGACCCGGCTCACAGGCCGAGCAGCCATCGGCCGCCGCCGATCAGGGAGGTCAGGGTGACGGCGTGGAAGAAGACGAGCCACATCAGGGCGGGTACGTGCGTGAGCCGGGCCAGTTGGTCGGCGTCGGAGTCCCGGGCCGCGCCGTGGCGGCGCTTGGCCTGGAGCTCGAACACCGGCCGGACCCCGCCCAGGAGCAGGAACCAGACCACGACGTAGGCGAACGCCGCCCGCACGTCCGGCCCGGTGAGCCAGGACACCAGCAGGAACGCGGCCCCGGTGAGGACCACGGTCAGCATGCCGTACGCGTTGCGGACCATCACGAGCAGCGCGAGCAGGAGGCCGGTCGCCCCCCACAGCAGGGCGGTGACGCGGCCCCCCGCGAGCAGGGCCGCGCCGCCGAGCCCGAGCAGCGAGGGCGCGGTGTACCCGGCGGCGGCGGTGAGGATCATGCCGAACCCCGCGGGCTTGCCACGGGAGACGGTGAGACCGGAGGTGTCGGAGTGCAGGCGTATGCCCTCCAGCCGCCGGCCGGTCAGCAGGGCCATCAGCCCGTGGCCGCCCTCGTGCGCGATCGTGATCGTGTTCCGGGACAGGCGCCAGACACCGAACGGCGCGACCGCCGCGAAGGCGAGGGCGGCGGTCACGAGGATCAGCCAGAGGTCGGGCTCGGACTGGGTGCCGGTGACCCGGCTCCACAGCTCGTCGATGTCAGCGATGTCCATAGCGGGCCGATTTTAGGGGTCCGCGGACAGGCGTGGGGTCACTTCCCCGATTGTGCGATCGCCTGCTCTATGCGGGCCACCAGGGCGTCGGCGTCCACGTCGTCGTTCCCGGCCGCCAGGGTGCCGGCCAGTTCGGCCACGGCGGCGCGCAGCGCGGTCACCTCCGAGACCAGCGCGGTGAGGTAGCCCCAGGCGTCCTTGGCGGCGCCCTCCGCCTTGAACTGCCAGGTGTGGTGCGGCGACGACGCGTCGTCCCACATCTGGCGGGCGTCCCTGCTGTCCAGCCGGGTGTCCTTGTACAGGGCCACCTGCCGGGCCGCCGCCTTCGCGATCTTCTCGATGTCCTCGTCGGACACGGCCATGTCGTCCTCCTCCGGATTCCAGTCGGCGGCGTGCCTGAGCCGTTCCGCGACGCGCTTGCGCACGTCGCCCATGGTGATGCCGGGGCCGCGCGGGTCGATCTTCCCCGGCTGCCACTCCGCGTGGCCGATGACCGAGGTGTCGCCGCCCTTGCCCCAGCCGTGCGCCCGGCACAGGGCGGCGGAGGCGCGGACCACGGCCTCGACCTGCTCGGCGGGCCAGGGGTCCTTGTTGTCACCGAGATTGACGCACTCGAACCCGTAGAAGTGGATGTTGCCGTCGGTGTCGGTCTCGTTGTCGGCGGGCAGGGACGTCTCGGCGATGACTGCGGCGAGCACGTCGCCGTCCCCGGACCCGGCGTGGTTGGCGCGGCCGTGGCCGACCAGGTGGACGGTGCCGTCCTTGGCGATCACACCGTGGCACAGCGGCCCCGGCAGGTCCGAGCGACCCGCGTAGCACAGCTCGACCGTGGCATCGGTCCCGGTGGTGACGGTGTGATGGATCATCACCCCGTGCACCGGCCCCCAAGCCCCCTTGTGGTTCCGGTTGTTCGTACGCCACGACTTGTACTCGACGACCTTGACACCCTCGTTCTTCAGGGCCTTCAACAGCGTGTCGGCGGAGAGTGGAGAAGCCATAGCAATGCCCCTTCGCTCCGGGACGGGGCGCCCCGGACGCTGTAATCAGATTGCCACGGGGAGTGGCACTGCGTGCCCGACGTGACACGAATAACCGGATTGTGATGGGGTCGTCCGGGCCGGTCAGCGCCGCGGCGCGCGAACCGGCGTGATCCACGGGTTGCGCCCGCGCCTGGTGGGCAGCAAGGGGACAGGGCCGGTGCCCGGCCCGCGACCGCCCTCGTTCCCCAGGAGGCTTCCCATGTCCGTCCTGATCATCGGCCGCAGCCGGCGCATCGTGGACAAGGCCACCGCCGCGCTGCGGCGCCACGGCTTCGAGGCGGCGGGCGTCACCGCCGACGCCGACGCGGCCCGCCTGCTGACGGCCGGCGGCGTCACGGCCCTCGTGATCGGCGGCGGCGTCGGCCCGGCGAGCCGCGACCACCTGACCGGCCTGGCCCGCACCGCGGACACGGCCGTCATCCACGGCCGCCTCGGCCTGGGCGGCGTCCGGCGGTATGTGCGCCGGCACGTGATCCCCGCACTGCGCCGGACATGACGAGGGCCCGGCCGCGCTTCCGCGGGCCGGGCCCTGACCGTCTGGGGTGAGTGACGGGACTCGAACCCGAACCGTTAACCACCTGTGACCTGCGACGATGCCACACAAGCGGACAAACTACCCATCTGCGTGACGCTCGATGACGCTCCCCGTAGCCATCGGGCGCTGGATGGGCCGCCCGTTTGGTCACGGCCAAACGCTGTCGGTGCCGCCTCCCGAGCCCCTGTAGGGGGTGAGTGCAAATGGTTCTTCCCGAGCAACAGACGGCCCCGGCCACCGATCGCGGTGGCCGGGGCCGTCCTTACCAGGCAGTGGGTTTGCGGTCTCCGCCCGGCGCTGCGCACGCTCAGGGCTCACGTCACCGGACACGCGCAGGGCTCAGCGGCGGTAGTTCGCCGACGCGGGGCCCGCGTCACCGGCCGGGCCGGACCGAGGGCATGCCGCGCAGGATGCCGATCTCGGTGCGCGGTCGCAGGATCAGGAGCATGCCGTCGAGGTGCAGGCGCGTGCCCTCGGGCACGTGGTCCATCCCCCGCACGGGGTAGTAGTCGCCGTCGATGCTGATGACGTCTCCGATCCTGATCGTCTCGCCGGTCACGGTGATCGACTCGGGACCTCGTTGTCTTCGCCCGCTCACCGCCACTCCTCTCTTTCGTCGTGCTGCTCGCACTGTGCTGCTGCGGGAGCGGCACAGTCACCCGCGTGGCCCCACGGAAGCCCCTCCGTGCTCAGCAAGAGCACGAGGCGGGGCCGAGGGGGCGGGAAACATACCACCGCGCGGTATGGCCTGATAGGGGCTTTCCCGGTGGCGTGTCAGGGTGCCGATCGCCCCCGTCCCCCCGCACCTCCTCGCACTCCGTGCGGACATCGGCCGACGCGTGCGCGCGGCCCGGGAGCGGGCGCGGCTCACGCAGCCCCAGCTCGGGGAGCGGATGGGCGTGGACTGGAAGTCCATCTCCAGATTGGAGAACGGGCTCGTGAGCCCGAGGGTGGATCGGTTGCTGGAGATCGCTCTGGTCCTGGGTGTGCCTCCGGCTTCGCTGATGCCTGGTGGGCCCCGGCTGCCGCCCGAGGGGACAGCAGCCGGGGCCCGCGATCCGCAGTAGGTCGCTCTCCTCCTTCACGGACCCCCATGGGGGCGCTCACAGCCGGATGTGCCACTTCCCTCGGGCGAGGACGGCGCGTCCGTCGGGCTTGATGAGCACGCGGGCGCCGCGAACGGGTAGTTCGCCGTTGCTGAGCCAGTAGGAGCGGATCGCGTCCAGCTCGTTCCACAGGCGGCGGGGACCACCCTGGTGCACGGCCGGCGGGTCGTCGCCGGTGGCGGTGGCGCGGGCCCAGGATCCGTCCGGGTGGGCCATGAGGGCGACGCGCTGCTCGCCGTCCTCCTGGTACTGGTGCTCGATTCCAGGGACGGTGAGGCCGAGCATTGAGGACAGGTCCCATGCGTTCGCGACGTCGACCACCGGGTACGGGCCGACCGTCACCTCGTCGCCTTCCTGATCGCGGGCCAGGGCGAGCAGTTCCCCGACGCCGGGCGGGTAGTCGCCGGGGCTGGGGCGGGCGTGCATGAAGCCCGCGCGGTCCCATTCCACGCGTCCTTCGGCGCCGCCGTCCGCCCTCTTCTCGGCGGTGACGATCAGGGATGTGCCGGAGATCGTGGTGACCAGTCGGCCGCCGGTGCGCAGCGCGGCCAGCCAGCTCACCGGGATGGGCCGGACCGCGACGGTGGCGACGATGCGGTCGTAGCTTCCGGGCAGCGCGCCGGTCGCGTCGCCACAGAAGATGCCGGGACGCAGCCCCATGCCGGCCAGGCGTTCGCGGGCGACGCCGACCAGGTACGGGTCGATGTCCACGCTCGTCACCCGCTTCTCCCCCAGGCGGTGGGTCGCGAGCGCGGTGCCGTACCCGGACCCGGTGCCCACGTCGAGCAGCTCGTCGCCGTGGTCGAGCTGGGCGTACCGGAGCATGCGCAGGGTGAGGCTCGGCAGGGTCGCCGAGGAGGTCGGCAGGCCGACCGGCCGGTCGCCGGGCGTGGCGTGGTCGGCATGCTGGCCGACGACGCTGGTGATCAGCGATCTGTCGGCGTAGGCCGTCGCGGCCCACCGGGCTTCGTCCTCGGCACCGTCGATGAGGGTCCAGCCGTCCGGGCCGCGTTCCCACCAGCGGGGCACGAGCTGATGGCGGGGCGTCTCGGCCAAGGGTCGGCGCCAGCGTGATCCGCCGCTGGTCAGTCTCACCGCGAGGGCGGCGGCGTGAGGATGCCAGGTCACGCGAGGGCTCCCAGAGGTGGGGCAGGTGCGAAGTCGTAGGCAGGGGCGCAGGCTTCGGTGTTCGCCGGATCGCAGTCGTTGCTGTCGTCCGGCGTGCAAGCCGCCTCGGCCACCGGCACCATAGCGGCCGTCGCGGCCCACCGGGTGCCGCCGATGATGTCACGCAGCCGCGTCTGCCGGACGTTCCCGCTGGGGAAGTCGCGGGACAGGATGCAGCCGTACACGTCGCCGTCGGGGCCGACGGCGGCGCGCTGGTGGAAGCAGCGCCCGCACAACTCCGAGAGGGACGCCGGGCTCCCGCCGGCGGCGCGGCCGACGCGTCGAGTCCGGTCGATGCGGATGTTCGTGATCCCGAGCCCGCGCAACTGGGTGACGGCTTCCGCCACGCGCTGCCCCGGAATGACCTCGACCACCCCGACGCGCAGCGGGATACCGCGCTGGACCGCGGCCTTGATGTTGGCGAGGGTGCTGGCATGGCTGCCCCGGCCGCGCGTGATCTGCTGGTGCTCGTCGGGGTCGTCCGAGTAGTAGCTGGTGGCCAGCCGGACGCCGGGGCGCTCCAGCCGCGCCCACAGCGACGGGCGGACATGCGTGAGATTGCTGTAGACCTCGGCCTGGAGACCGATACCGGCGGCGCGGTCCATCAGCGCGGGAAGGTGCGGCGACAGGGTCGGCTCGCCGCCGATGAACTGCACCTCCGGAATGCCGAGCGTGCGAACGTCATCGAGGACGTGCAGCCAGTCCAGGAGGCTCATCGTCCCGGCCGGGGCCTGCGGACTGGAGCCGGTACAGCAGTGAGTGCAGTTCAGGTTGCAGGTACCGGTGATCTCCAGCTCCACGGAGCTGATAGTGGCTAAGGGTGTCAGGTGCACGGGGGTCCTCGTCTCTCGTCTGCATGGGTGAGGAGGGGCCCCGGCCGTCTGACTCGTGACGGCCGGGGCCGGGCTCCAGCGGTTGGCAGCCACCACCGGAGCCGGGGAAGCGGCGCCCGGGCTCGCCTCCGCGCGCCGCTTCGTCTACTCGCCCTCGGAGGACTTCCTCGGGCGCTCGTGCCGGTGACGCCAGGCGATCTCGTCGTCTTGCAGGTTGTCCCAGTCCGGCCGCTGGGCGATGAACTGGGATCCCAGCACCTCGCCTGTGCGAGACGGGGACGAGTCGCCGTACTTGGCTTGGTCGCGGGCGAGGACGCTCCTCGCCTTGCGGACCGTCGGCGTCTCCGTCTTCTTCTTCCCGAACATGCGTTCCTTTCTTCGGGGTGGTCATTTCGTCTGTGGGTGCCCGCCCCGGCAGGGTGGGTGTGCCGGGGCGGGCGGGGACTGCGCCGGCCCGGGCCGAGGGCAGGGCACCCAGGGGCTGAGGAGGGTGCCCATGCCGGGCGGGCGCAGGGGATCAGGGCGCGGCCGGCCGGTTGCCGAGCGGCCGGACGCGCGGCGGGCCGCCCGGCGGCCAGTGCTGGCCACGCTCCCGGCGCGGGGGCACGCACCGTGGCGCGCACGCCGCCAGGTCGTGAACGGCGCCGTCCTGGTCCGTCACCGGGCCGAGGAGCCGGAGCCCGGACCAGTCCCAGGTCCAGGCGGGCAGCAGGTCCGCGCCGCACAGCGCACAGTTGTGGGCCTGGAGCTGCTGCTCGTCCAGCGTGGTCGGCGCGGGTATCTCGACCGTCGCGGCGCTCACCGGCCGTCCTCCGGTCGGTGGCAGCGGCAGCAGCAGGGTTCCTCGACCACCGTGGTCGTCGGCGGCGTCGCGGGCACCTCGCCCTTGGTGCACGCGTCATGGTCAGCCCACAGGCACTCCGGACTGGTGTACGTCGACAGGATCCTGGGGTCGGGCCGTCCGCCCGTCACGACGACGAGGTGCTCGTAGAGCGCCCTGTGGCACGTCAGCGGGTCCGGGCCCGGCCGGATGGCCCACCGAAGTGTCGCCGTGTCGAGCGGTTCGAGGGGCGGCACCAGGAGGGTGTGGCCGTGGCCGAGGACGGTGACGCCGGGGAGGTCCCAGCCTGCGGCCGTCCCGGCGTGCACCAGCCAGGTGACGCGGTCGTTCTCGGGGTCCTCGATGACGGCACCGGAGGCGGCACCGAGTGCGCCAATCACGCGGTATCCGTCGATGTAATTGATGGTGACGGCGTCCCAGTAGCGGCCACAGGGCCGGGGCCGGGCGAGGTAGCCGACGGGGACCCAGACCGGGACGGGCTGGGGTGGAAGCGCTGCTTGTACGGTCGTCATCACCGACACTCCTGCGGTAGACGCTGTGTGACGCGTCGATGACCGTAGGGCGTGCCGGGCGAGAGAGGGGGGACAGGTTGTCCCCCCTCTCCTCTCGTCCCCCTTACGCGGCTTCGGCGGCGATGCCGATGGCCTCCGCCAGGGCAGCGGCCTCTGGGCGCAGTGCCCGGGGGGCAGTCCGCCACAGCTCCGCCGCCACTGTCCGAGCTGACGGGGTGTAAGCGACGGTTTCCGCCCCGATCCCGTGGGCGAGCTGCATCACGTGCAGGGCGGCGGTGCGTTCCCCGCGCTGGATGTGGCCGCGCGCTACCTCGACCCACAGCCGGGCCCGCCGCTCCAAGGACGGCATCGTGTCCGGGGCGATGTCGTCGGCCAGCGAAAGCGCCTGGCTCGATGCCTTCAGATCGGTCGCCACACTGACCGCGTGGAACGCGACGTTCGCGCGGCTGAAGACGGTGGAGGCGTGGACATAGTGCGGCGGTAGGGACTTTGCCGCACGATCGCCGGTGTCCCAGTGCCGCCACGCGTCGCCCTCGCGACCTTCACGGGCGGCGGTGACGGCCGCGTTCAGGTGCAGCGCCCCGTAAATACCGCGCCAGTCCTCTGGCGCAGTCGTAAGGTGCGGCCGGAGCAACTCTGCCGCGTCCGTCACCGTCTCCAGCGCCTGCTCCGGGTAGGCCGTCTCGCGCAGGATGTTGCCGAGGTTCCACGCCGCCGCGGCGATGGAGGCGGGCGCGTCCGCATCCTGTGCGGCCATCAGCGCGCGGTCGGCCACGACCCACGCCAGCTCGGCAGGGGCGACGTAGGCCGTCGCCTGCCCGGTGAGCCGGTAGACGTCAGACAGAACGACGAGGGCGGACCGGCGCTCGGCACCGTCCAGCGCCTTGACGGCGGCCTCCGCGTCCCGGATCAGTCCAGGGAGCAATGAGCCCACTTCGGTGCGGTTGTGGCGGGAGCCGTGCCACAGGCGCCAGGTCTGGTCGACGCGGCCCCGCAGGACCGCGACATCGACCGGGCCGTCCGCCGGCCGGATCAGGTTGCGCCGCATCACGGCGTCCCAGATGTCGGGCAGTGTGGGGTGATGCAGGCGGCCGAGAGGGACGGGCGCGGCCTCTCCGCCGGTGATCAGGGAGAGGTCGGAGACCTGGAGCGCTGCGGCCAGGCGCAGGAGCTGGGTGTGGGAGCGCAGCTCCCGGTACCCCTTCTCGATCTTCTTCAGCCAGTCAGGGCCGTAGCCACACAGGCCCGCCAAAACCTTGCGTGTCATGCCCCGCGATTCGCGGAGCACCTGGATTCGTTCGCCCATCGAGAGGCCGTTTAGGTTGTCAGGAGTGTGTGGCATGCTGAACTCCGTTCCGACTGAACTAGGCACTCAGGACGGTACTCCCGGCCAACGGCTGGAGAACAGCGAACGGCCCCGCCGGAGTTACCGGCGGGGCCGTAGTGCTGACGGGCACGGGCACGCGGCGCCCCGTCTCCCGGCACGGGGAGGAGACGGAGGGCTTGGCCGGGATCCGGCCCGCGGGGGGCGTGAGGCCGCCGTGCCGGAGACCATACGCCCGACCCGTACCGAGAGCACCCGCCGTGCACAAAAAGGCGTCCCTTGCGACGTCGGCCAACGTGCGCGTTCCAAGGGCGCGGGCAGGGAGCAGGCCCCTTCCTGCCTTTCGAGTGGAGAGGACCGATGACCCATGACTGAGGACATCCTGTCGGCTGCAGCTCTGCGAGCCCCGGACGGGACTACCTGGTACCCGTACACCACCGGCCCGACGGCGGTGCTGCGGGCGGTGGTCCAGGACCCCGACACCGGCGAGTGGGACGAGCCCCGGACCGTCCGGGAGCGGACGGTGCCCGAGGAGGAGCTGGCCGACTACGAGGTGATCCCTCGGGAGCCGCTGCGCGATCCACGTATCACACGGCTCGCCGGGCTGGTCGGCCGCCTGCTGGCCGACTACGAGGAGGCGACCGGCCGCCCGGCCGCCGCCGCGGACGAGGTACGGGAAGCGCTCGCCGCTGTGGCAGCCATCCCCGACGAGGCGGTGCGGCGCCGGGTCGGCGCTGCCCGGCAGGCCGCCCACACCGCGTACTCCAGGCGCCGCCGCCGCTGACCGCACACGACGAAGGCCCCCGCACACCGCCCTCTTGGGCTGGTGTGCGGGGGCATGGTGGTTCACTCGGTGTCCGGGGAGACGTCCGACGCGATCTGCGCGGTCCGGGCGTCCACCCGCGCCGTGCGGGCGTCGACGCGGTTGACCGCGTCCCGCAAGCTGCTGCCCCCATTGGGGTGCAGCTCGTGCTCGATCGCGGCGGCCTGGCTCTCCACCCGCGCGACACGGTCGAGAAGCTGACACATCCGTTCCTCGATCCCGGCGATGCGCTCCAATACTCCGGGCCGCGCCGGTACCCCGGGGCGCTCGGGGCTGCCGCGCCAGTCATCCACCACCTCGTCCACGCGAGCGATGAGCCGGGCGAGCCCTCTCCCCGCTCGCCAGAGGAGGGTGGAGACCCCCGCAAGGCCGAGGACGGCTCCGGCCCAGACCCCGACCCGGTCTGGGGTCACCTGTCCTCCGCCGGGTAGTTGGGTTTACCGAGTCCGGCCGGGGGCGGCGGCTCCGGCGGGGCGGTGGACAGGCCGAGCCGGTCGAGGGCGGCCTGTACGTCCGGGAGCTGCATCACGCGCGTGACGCCGGCCGCGACCGCGAGGCCGCCGGCCACCCATGGCATGGTGTCCGGCACGCCGGACGCGGCGACGATGCCCGGGAGCATCACCGCGACGGAGACAGTCCACTGGATCGCCGAGCGGATCACGGTCTGGGTACTGGTCTGCATGGGTCAGTCCTTCACGGTGAAGCCGCGGCGCTGGCCGAGGCGGGTGAGCGAGGTCTTGCCGGGCACGCCGTCAGCGGCCGAGCCGGTGTAGCCCAGGCGGCGCTGCCACTGGGCGTAGGCCCGGATGGTGGCGGTGCCGAAGTGGCCGTCGGCGTAGGAGCGGGACAGCAGGCCCTCGGCGACCAGGGCGAGTTCCACGACCTGGGCGCCGCTGTACGACACGGGGGTGCCGCGCCGGTCCGGGTCGCTGCGGGCCGCCTCGCGGAGGCGGGAGAGGTCGACCACCGGCTCGGGCGGCGGGGTCGAGGGGGCGGTCTTGCCGCCGGCCGGGATCGCCAGGCGCTGCCCGGGGTGGATGACGTAGGGGGCGGGGATGCCGTTGGCGCGGGCAATGTCCTGCCAGATGACGCCCTTGTAGCGGGCGGCGATCGCGGAGAGAGTGTCGCCGTCCCGGACGGTGTACGTTCCGCCGGGCTTCTCGGTGCCACCGGCTGCCGCGGCGATGCTGGGGAACACCTCCTTCACGAACTGCTCGACCCGGGCCGCGCCGGGGCAGGCGGTGCCGGAGGTGGACCACTCGCGGTGCAGCCGGTGGTAGCCGAACCCCGCGTCGGAGGGCGTGCGGCAGATGCGCAGTGGCACGTTGTGGACCTGGTGGACCCACACGCCGAGCGCGACCAGTTCCTCGACCTGAGCGTCCGTCCACGGGTCGCTCGCCTTGGTGTTGCTGGCGGTCTCCACGCTGATGGCGCCCGTGCCGTCCGGCCGCCGGTTGGCGGAGGCGTTGGCGTCGGCCCGGGTCGTCGTGCTCAGGTACTGGGCCAGGTCGCCGCCGTAGCCGAGGCCGAAGTGGGATTCGAGCGACGTGGAGTTGGCCCAGTATTCGTACAGGCGCCGCGGCTCCCACGGCGCGACGATGCTGTGGACGATGAGCTGGGTGGGCTGGATATGCGGCTGACTGCCGCTCTCCGGCTTCAACTCGATGCGGGTGGCGCCCGGGTACCAGGGCATGGCGGCCTCCTTCGGGCAGCGATAAGCCCCCGGGCCAGGTGGCGCCGGGGGCGGTGGATGGTCGGGCTGGGTGGTCGGTCACTCTTCCTCGGCCGGTGGCCACGGCGTTCCCGAGATGGCGCCTTGGTAGGTCCGCGAGGCGTAGACCGCGCGGTTGGGGTAGGCGGCTTCGAGGTAGCCGCGCATCGCGTCGGCGGCGACGCGTGCGAGGGCGTCGCGCAGGTCGCCGCCGGCGGATCCGGTGCCGACGGGGAACACATAGGTCTGTTCGAGGTCGGGGTTGCCCTCGCTGAGCTGGAACGTGTACGCGACGCTGGTGGCGCCGTCGGGAGCGGCCATGAAGGGTGTCCTCTCTACACGGGGGTGACGCGCCGGTATTCCACGAAGGACAGGGCGCGGATGATGGTCGCGGTTGCGTTCGAATTCGCCTGGGCGTACATCAGGGTGCAGTTCCCGGCCGTCGCGCCGGTGACGACGCGGATGTCCTCCCAGTAGGAGGCGAAGGTGAGGCCACCGCCGGCGAGTTGTTCGGTGCCGGTGTCGCGGGCGCGCATCACGACCGTGCCGCTGGCCGCGTTCTGGCCGTCGGCCACGCCCAGGACGTGGCGGGTCATGGCGGCGCCGGTGGGTGCGGTCCAGGCGAAGCGCGCGCCGCCGGTCTGGCTGGAGTTGTAGGCGACGCGGACCCGGAAGTCGTACTGGGCGCTGGCGGCGACGGGCACGACGAGGCCGGTGGTGACGAGCGTGGTGGAGCTGGTGACGCCGGCGGTGTCGGCCGACAGCTCAACGCGGCGGCCGAGCGCGAGGGCCAGCTCCGCGTCGAGGATCGGGTCTCCGGGGCGGTAGGGCCAGGGCACGGGCGGCTCCTTCCTGCTACAGGCCGATGACGGGTGTGGGCGGGGCGAGCCGTACCTGTGCCCCGGCCGGGTGGGACTTGACGATGCCGTTGACGGACCGCTGCGCGACGGTGAACGTCTGCGGCGAACTGCTGCCGGTGATGCCGGAGATGGTCATCCGCTCGCCGCCGATCTCGATGTCCAGCGGGTAGTGCGTCGGGGTGGTGGTCCAGGTCAGGCCGCCCGCCGCGGTGTTGGTCGCCACGGACAGCGACATGTCGTCGGTGTCGATGCCCGTGGCGAGGGTGGACAGCGCGGTGTCGACCCGGTGGGGCGGGGTGTCGGCGGTGAGGATGTCCGGCCGGGTGGTGGCGACCGCCCACGGGCCTGCGGGCAGGCAGTTGGCGGTGATGGTCCACCGCACGGCGTCCAGCGTCTCGGTGTAGGAGGCGACTTCCAGCAGGTACGGGCCCGGCGGGCGGCCTTCCGGGGGGTTGAGGATCTGGATGACCGCGCCGACGTCCAGGCCGTCGAGGATCTCCTGACGCAGGGACGCCGCGCGGGGGTTGGCGAGGTTGATGGTGACCTGCGGCCACCTCGCGTCGTCCCATGCCCGCTGATGCAGCCGCCAGTACGCGCGGCCGTCGAGCTGCTCGTCACCGGCGAGGTTCAGCTCGATGTCCTCATCGATCAGGCCCATGCCGTCGGGGGGTTCGGCGGTGGACAGTCGGCCGGTGGTGCGCTCGGCCGGAGCGCTGGCGCTGCCGCCGGGGCGGCGGACCACGATGCTGTTGCGCACGCCGGCGTCGTCGTCGCGCGGCGTGAACGGCGGCCACACCTCCCCGGCGCTGTAGTCGAGGATGACGGCGGGGCGCGGGTTGTAGCGGCCACGGCGGCGGATGTAGTGCAGCGCTCCGAGACTGCCGCGCAGCTCGTACAGCAGGCCGCCGTCGGCGTCGGCCGCTTCGCGCAGCAGGTCCGGTGCCGTGATGGTGCGCTGCGGGCCGAGCGGTTCGGAGTCGCCGGCGATCCCGGGAGCGGTGACCTTCCACCGCAGCTCGGCCGCCAGGCGCCGCATCCGCGCCACCGTCTCCTCGCCGGAGTATCCGTCGTCGGCGCCGTCGTAGATCGTGACCCCGGGCGACGTGGTGCCGGTGCCGCCGACATCCCACACGGCCAGGTGCCCGATCGCGGCGCCCTGGAAGTCGGTGCCCCACACGCCGCGCACCTGGACGACGCGGCCGACGGTGCTGCCGGACCAGACGGTACCGGCGTAGTTGTAGGTGCCGGCGCCGACGTCCCGCCAGGCGGCCCGCACGAAGCACGACCCGCCGGACTGGTAGGAGAACAGGGCCAGCCTGTTCCAGCCGCCGGTGAACGACGCGATCGCGGCCGGGTCAGTGAACAGCGCGAACGCCACCACATTGTCATCGATGTCGAGGGCCTGGACTCGGATACCGGCCGTGGAGATGCGCACGCGCACGGCCGTGACGCCGCCGGACGCTCCGGCCAGGTACAACCTGAGCATGGTGCGCTCGGTGGCGGGCATCGTGTCGAGGCGGTAGACCATCTCCGCGTGCCAGCCGCCCGCCGCCGCACCGGGCACCGCCCCGACCAGATCCGTCGTCGCGCCGCCGTCGGCCAGCGTCGGCAGTGGCGCCGAGCTGGGCAGGGAGGAGTCGGCGGCGAACCGGACGTTGGTCAGGGTCAGTGGCTGGCCGCCGGGCAGGCCGGACGCCGCGCTGGTCGCGGCGCTGCCGTCCTCCATCGGCCAGTACGCCAGCGGGGCCGGGTCGGCGCTGGGGATGCGGCGCCGCAGTGTGCTTTCGAGGGGTTTCTGGCCGGTGGAGCGGCGGCGCAGCGGCCCGGCCGCCGTCACGTTCACCCACGCGTCGTTCCCGCTGGTGTCCCACTGGTCGGGCCACGTGACGACCTCGTCCAGAGCGCGGGGGTACCAGTCGGTGATGGTCGAGCCGCCGGCCAGCGTCCATGACCGGCCCACGCTGTCCGTCCAGGCCGTCGTCCCCGCAGGCAGCACGGTGGCGTCGAACTCGGCCACGACCGGCCCGCCGATGCCGTTGCGCAGCTCGGCCCCGTAGTAGCGGCCGTGCCCGGTCACAAACGCCAGGGAGGCCAGTGAGCCGACCTCCAGCGGCGCTGTCGTGCCGGCCTTGATGCTGGTGGTTCCGGCGCCGGTGACGGCCTGGCCCAGCGGCTCCCACGTGTCGTCCAGGGACGCGGCGTGGTAGAAGGCCACGACGTGGCCGCCCGCGCCGTTGTTGACGTCCAGGGTGGCCCTGAGCGCGAAACGCTCCTCCGGCCGGTAGGGCAGGGGCGCGGTGGCGGACACCTCGCGGAACCCGGCCAGGGTGCCGTCCGTGGACCAGGACAGGCTGGGCACACCGCGGTTGTCCAGCAGCAGCCGCCAGGAGCGCTGGTCCCCGCTGGTGACGTACCGTCCGGCCAGCTCGGTGACCGCATGCTGGTAGGCGGCGTCCAGAGCCGGGATGGAGTACAGGGCCAGCTCCAGCCGCACGTCCAGATCCGCCGTGACATCCATCGCGGTGGTGGCCGCGACGGTGGCCCGGCCGCCGGCCACGGTGGGCCGCATGAACCGGTCCGGGCCGCGCACCCACACCCCCATCGGGGTGTAGCGGCCGATCGACCCGAACAAGTCCGACTCGGGGTTCCTGACGCTGTACCTGCCGCCGCGGTTGTTGAGCGTGGCCGTGAGTTCTCCCGGGTCGACCTGCGCGGCCTCGTCCGGCCGGCCCCTCTTGATCACGGCCCCGCCGCTCTCGCGCAGGTCGGAGGTGATGTCCTCCCACCCGGTCGGCAGCAGGATCTGCGCCAGCAGCTCCGGCACGTCACACCTCCGCAAAAAGCAGCTCGGGGCCGCCGCGCCCGCGAGCGGCCCGGCGGATCAGTTCGGCAATCCCGCCGTCGCCCTCCACACGGAGCACGGCCTCCACGCGGTGTGCGCCGGCGTTCCGCACGGCGGGCTGCACGGAGCGGAGCATGCTGTCGAGCCGTGACAGCGGCAGCACGGCCTCCTGCTCGGGGCCCTCGCCGATCACGGCGAGCGTGGGGCCGGTGGTGATGCCGCCGTCCGCGAGGTAGGGCACGTTGGGGGTGGAGATGGTGCCGCCGCCGATGCTCCCCAACGGCCCGAGGTCCACGGACGGCAGCGTGAAGCTGAGGCCGTTCCAGCCGGAGATGATGCCGTTGATGCCGTTTCGGAACCCCTCCCGGATGGGGTCGGCGATGTCCGAGCCGAGGCCGGAGAACCAGTCGGCGATGTCGCCGGGGAGCGCTCTGAGCCGGTTGAACGAGTTCTTCACCCGGTCGATCCCTGCGTCGACCTTGTCTTCGATCCAGTCGACCCCGGCGCCGAACGTGCCCTTGATCGAGTCCCAGTGGGTGATGATCAAGCCCGGCAGGGACCAGTTGACGATCAGGTTGCGCAGGAAGTTGAACCCGGCCTGGAGCTTGCCCCAGATCCAGTCCCACGCGGCGCCCACAGCGTCCATCGCGCCGTGCCAGATGTCCTGGAAAACGGTGGTCTGGGTGGCGATCATGACGATCGCGGCGACCAGGGCGACGACGCCGAGGATGATCCACGTGATCGGGGAGGCCAACAGCGCGGAGTTCATCGCCCACTGGGCGATCGCGGCGATGCCGAGGCCGGCGGCCAGGGCGAGCACGACCGGGATGGCGACCTGCATGACGGCCTGGTTCTCGGCCATGAACGTGCTGACGGCGGTCAGCGCAGGCAGCAGCGCGGACCCGAGCGTCATTTGCAGCGAGCGCATCGCGGCGTCCATCTGCTGCGCCGGGGTCGCCTGCATGGTGGTGGCGACCTCTGCCGCCGCTCCTCCGAAGTCGCCCAGGGCCGCCGTCGCGCTGCTGGGGTCGATCGCCAGCAGTGTGCGCTGCATCGCCGCGCCTTCCTCACCGAAGAGGCCGGCCACGATCGCGTCCTGCTTGATGGGATCTTCCAGTGCCCGGATCGAGTCCAGGAGCTGGTCCAGCGCGGCGTTCGCGGCGGGTCCGCCGGAGGTCAGATCGGTGGCCATCTGCTGGGCGTTCAGCCCCAGCTCATCGAACGTGGCGGCGAGGTCGTCGCCCCCGGCGCTGACGTTGCCCACCAGCTCCTCGAACAGGCCCGTCACGGACTCGGCCGACTCGGCCCCGGCGTTGAGGCCCTGGACGATGACGCCGGTGGCCTGCGCCCCGGTGAACCCGAAGCTGGAGAGGTTGTCGGCGCCTCCGATGATGGTGTCCAGGAAGTCCCCGCCCGCGTCGGCTCCCCGGGAGAAGCCGGCGGCGATGATGTCCATCGCTGTCTGGGCGTCCGGAGCCATGCCGGTGCGCATGAGCTGTCCGGCGGCGCGCGTGGCCTGCCCGACGTCCTGCCCGAACGCGTCCGCGAGGCCCAGGGCCTGTTGGGTCAGGCTCTCCAGCTCCGCTGTCCCCGCGGAGTCCAGGTCGGCAAGGTTGGACGCGACACCGGCAACGGCCACGCCGACGTCATCGACGGATTCGCCAAAGCCCTGGGCGAAGACGGCGCCTGCCAGTGTGCCGACCTGCTCGGCCTGGGCGGGGGTGAGGCCGAGCTGCGCGTCCAGCCGTGCCGTGACGGTGCTGATGTCCATGGCGGACTGCATTCCGGCGAGGAAAGCGGCACCTGCCGCGGCGCCGACGGCGGCGGCCTGGATACTGCCCAGGCCCTGCTCGACGTTGTCGGCGGCCTGGGCCGCGCCATCGGCCGCCCCCTCCGCAAGGCCGTCGCCGAGGGCGTCGCCGGCAGCGTCCCCGGCGGCCGTGGCCTCGTCGGTGGCGTCCAGCAGGTTGGCCAGTTCGCCGTCGAGGTCGCCCGGGGTCAGGGCGGACGCGAGGGCGTTGAGGTAGTCGCCGCCGACATCGGCGCCGGCGCCTGCGGCGTCGACGTCGTTCAGGCCCTGTTCGACGTCATCGGTCAGTCCCGCGACGCCGCGCGTGAGGTCGTCCGCGTCCAGTCCGATCGCGACGAGCAGCTCGTCCAGTACCGCCATCGTCCGCCTCCGTTCCCTGGTCGCCGTCGCTGCCTCCCAGGGCGGCGTTGATGCTGCGGACTGCGGCGAGCATGTCCATGGGGTTCATGCGGCGGCGGACGGTGTCCCACTTTGGGATGAAGTCCTGGGGTCGCCGCAGGCGCCTGCGGCGACCGGCGCCGGAGTTGGCGATGACGGCGGCCAGGATCCCGTGCAGCAGGTCGCCACGCTCAGGACCGAGCGGGCCGGTGACCCGCTCATATGCCATCCACTCCGTCAGCTCCGCGCTGGAGATGCTGGCCAGCAGCTCGCGGCGGGTGCGGCCCAGCGCGAGCGCTAGCCGGAAGGTGAATCGGAGCTGTTCGTCGCTTCGGATTTTCCCGCGGCCTCGTCGGCGGCCTCCTTGCCGATGCCGGACAGCCTGCGGGCCTCGGCGAACAGCCGGTCAAGGACGGCGCCGGACTTCTCGTTGAGCGCGGTGATCTCCTTGTCGGTGAACATCCGCTCGCCGTTCTCGTCCACGATGCTGCGGGCCAGCAGTCCGGCGCGGGCGCCCTTGGTGATGCGGCGCTGCACCGACCCGTTGGGGCCGAGCTGGATCAAGGACGCCTCCCAGGCGTCGCGTTCCTGCCCGCTCAGGGCGGCCAGCCGCACCGTGCCGCCCCACTCGGGGACGGGGACGTCAAGGGTATCGCGGTCGTCGGCCGCGATGATCTGTGTCTTGTTCAGCAGCGCCACGGCGCTTCTCCGTTCTGGGATCGGGGTGCCGGTCAGGCGCCGGTCGCGGTGAGGACGGGCTTGCCGGAGACCTTCACGGTGACGTCGCGCTCCATCTTGTCGTCCGACGGGAAGGCGTCGGAGAGTGCGGTGATCAGGGCGGTGAACTCCCAGGTGTGCTCGTCGGCGGTGCCCGGGAGGATGACGATCTGGTAGTCTCGCAGGTCGTCCTCCTCGAAATCGGCGTCCAAAGCGGAGATCGACGTGTTGGCGGGGTCGTAGTTGATCGTCAAGGACACCTCCCCGCCGTCCTTCAGGCCCTTGATGAACTCGCGGTACTTGTCCGGGGAGTCGTGCGCGGTGACCTCGATCGCCTCGCGCTCGCGGTCCGGGCCGGAGATGTCGGTGACGTTGGCGATGGTCTGGAAGCTCCCCGTGCCGGTGGTGTCCCGGCGGAACTGGGTGCCGTGCGCGTCCTGGCCAGCCATGGCGTACTCCTTCCGCCCGGCCGCTGCCGGGTCAGATGTCTCGTTCGGTGGTGATGCGGAACCGGACCGGGACGTGGCGGATCATGCCACTGGGGTCCGGGTCGGTGAGGGTCTGAGAGAACTCGTAGCGGGTGGAGAGGTGGTGCCAGCCCGAGATGGTCAGCGGCTGGTGATCCAGCAGCTCCACCACGCGCCCGGCGATCGCCAGGGCCTGCGCGAACCCCCGGTACCTGCTCCACACGTGCAGGGTGTGGGTGGTCTGGCGCCCCCATGTGCTGTGGCTGTTGTCCGGTGCCTCGGTGGCCTCGCCGAGGTGGACGAACGGGTAGGGCCGGTCTTCGGGGACGTAGTCCAGCACTCCGCCTGGCGCCAGGTCGGCCAGGACCTGGTCGCCGGACAGCCGGGCGTAGAGCGCGCTCTGGACAGCGAGCAGTGGCGTCGTCGGGACCGTCATCGCAGAGCCTTCCTGACCTCGTCCCGCACCCGGACGACGAGCTGGGCGCGCTGCTCCTCCAGGGAGGGGCCGAGCGCGGGCTGAGCGGGCATCGAGGAGGTGCCGAACTCGGTGAACAACGCGTACAGGTCCTGGCGGTCGAACCAGCCGACCTCGGCGCGCAGCCCGTCGTAGCGGATGCCGACCGAGTCCCGCAGGTTCCCGGTGTCCACGCGGACCCGCTGCGCTGTGCCGTCCCTGGTCGCCTCGGCCGTGCCCTTCAACGCGTGCAGGAGCGCGGCCAGGACCTCCTCGGGCAGCTCCTCCAGGCGGCGCAGCAGGTCCTCCGCGCCGCGCACGCGGACGGTGATCCCGCCGCGGCGCCGCCCGCGCCGTCTGGCCACCGGTTACCTCTTCCGGTGCAGATCGCGGCGGAGGGCGGCCAGGTCGGTCGCGATGGACAGCAGCGCCCACCCGATAGCGGCCAGCGGGCCGCCCCCGCCGTCGTTCTCGCGCAGCAGCATGTACGCCCAGGAGCGGTACTCCCCAGGCTCTCCCTCCTCCGGCGGGCGCGGCGCCTCCTCGGCGGCCGTCATGAGCCCACCTGGTAGGCGGCGACCGTCACCGTGGTCACGGCCGAGTAGGTGATGCTCGCGCGGCTGTTGGCGCCGGCGAACACCGCCGCGAGGGGGATGGCTCCGGCGGCCCCGGCGGGAACGGTCAGGACCGCGTCCGCCACGGCCAGGCCGTCGACCTCCCCTGGGGTGGCGAGTGTCGCCGTGATGCTCGCCCCCGAGCCGTTCTTGACGTACAGGAAGCATCCGGCGCCGGTGGGGGCGGTGTCGCCGCCGCCGGAAGCGGCCACGGCCCCGGCGTCGAGCGAGACGCCGCCGTCGACCGGCATCTTGATCAGGTTCAGGGCAGCCATTAGGGCGTGCCTCCTTCGGTCTGGATCAGGGCGCCGTGCGCCTTGCGGTAGATCGGTGCGGACGGGCGGACGACGGCCAGGACGCGCCACTTCTCGCCGGTGTCGGGATCGCGCAGCTCGTCGCCGCGTCGGACATCGGCGTCGGGCAGCAGATAGATGTCGTGGTCGTGCTCGGACCGGGCCTGGGCCGCGACCATCTGCTCCGAGTCGGACGGCTGGTCGACCTTCGCCCAGACGGTGCCGGGCTGCTGGACGAGGGTGGTGGTGTAGCCGCCGGCACCGTCCGGGGCCGTGACCGGTCGCCACACCTGAAGTTCGCGGTTGAGCAGGTGCCCGACGTCCATGGCCGGCCTCCTCTACTTGCTGTTCGGGCTGCGCCGGTACGGGTCGAGGAGCTGCTGTTCGTACTCGGTGAGCGCGTCGCCGGTGACCGGCCGCCCGTCGGAGCCCCGGGCGTAGGTGACCGACCGGTCGCCCAGGGACTCCGAGGCGTACAGGCCGGACGGGGACAGCCAGGCGCGTCCGGCGACCTGCTTGCACACCCGCTTCACCGCGGCCGGGATCGGCGTCCAGCCGTGGTCGTAGACGGCCGTCACCTCGGCGTCCAGCGGCCAGCGGCCGTGGAAGCGGGTGAGGATGCCGTGCCGGTTCCACCGGTAGGCGTCCGTCTCCAGCTCCTCGCCGTCCACCGCCACGGAGGCAACGCCGGTGACCGGCATCTGCGGCAGCAGCAGCACGTGCCGCCCGTTGCCGACCAGCTCGGCGACGCCGCCGGTCACCGCGTCGATTGTCTGCCCGAGGTCGGCGCGGATGGTGTCCTCGGCCTCGGCGATGGTCACGGTGGCGGCGTCGGTGTCGATGCTGGGCAGCCGCAGGTGCGCGCGCAGTTCCTCGGGCGTGACCCAGGCCATGGCTCACCACCCCTTTCCGGTCAGGTGCCGTCCGGGGCCTCGTCATCCGCGCCGTCCTTGTCCTTCGCGCGGCCACCGGTGCGCGGTGCCCGGCGGGTCGCGGTCCGCTTCCGCGCCGGGCGGGGCGCGGGCGCCTCGTCCTGGTCCTGCTCGGTCGCGGGCTCGGCGTGGCCAGCCGCGAGCCACGCGCGGGCCAGGTCCTCGTCCAGGTCGGCGACCTGGCCGTGGCCGTAGCGGTTGCCGTGGCCGTCGGCGACGCTCGTGACGGCGGTGATCCGGATCCTCATTACGCCGCCGCCGTGACCAGGATCCGCAGGGCCTGCGGGCGGACGACGTCGCCGCCGACCCGCTTGCGGATCTTCCAGCCGATGAAGCCGTCCTCGGCGTAGAGCTGATCCAGGACCTTCACGGTCATGCCCTGCCGGTCGTAGACGCGGTAGCCGGCGTTGAAGTCCCCGAACGCCGCGATCCGCGCCCCGGCGGCGATAGCGGCGATGTCCTCCTGGTTCTCCAGCGCGTACCCGAGGAAGGTGTTCGGCCGCCCCGCCTGCACGGACTGCTGCCAGTAGTACTGGCCGTTGGCGTCCTTGATGGTGGAGATGAACAGCTCCGTACCGCTGGCCATGGCGAAGCGGCCGTTGCGGCGGTACTGCGGTGGGACGGCGTAGATCAGCCGCTTGAGGTCGTCCAGCAGCTCGACGCCTTCCCCGGCGCCGGAGTAGTCGGTGTCCGTGCCGGTGATGGTCGGGACATCGCCGCCGGCCGTCATGAACCCGACGGGCATCTTGTTGGCGTGGCCGGTTCCGACGGTGAACGCGGTGTCCTCGGCCTCCGCGCACGCCCGCGCGAAGGAGTCGCGGATGAACGCGTCCAGGTTGACATCGGCGTCGTCCAGCTCGTCCTCACCCACCTTGGCGAGGCCGTACAGGTCCTCGACGTAGGTGTATTCCTCGGTCGGGGTGGAGGGCATGGAGTCCGTGAGGGTCTGCTCGCTGGTCTCCAGCTTGCCCCAGCCCACCGACACCTCGTTCAGCGACCGCCTGCGGACCCTGTTGGTGGTGAGGGTCCGCTGGGAGGCCATGGCCCGCACGACAGTCAGGTCTGGCACGGAGCGGATGATCTCCGCTTCCAGGTCCTCGGGGACCAGGATCTCCCCGGCGGTGTTCTCCACCAGGGCCCGCTCCTCGGGGGTCAGCCGGGCCAGGCCGACGCGCAGGCCGCGGAAGAACGCGCGGCGTCCGGCGGCGCGCTGCTCCTCGTCGGTGCCCCGGCCGCCGTCGTCCGGCCGCCCGGCGCCGCGCCGGATCGGCTCGGCCAGCTCCGCCAGCCGCCGCTCCTCGCGCTCCTGGCGCTCGATCCGCTCGGTGAGGCCGGTGAACTCTTCCTCGTGCCGGTCGTAGGCGGTGCGCTCCTCGCCGGTCAGGCCGCGGTTCTCGGCCTCGGCGCGCTCGGTGATGGCCCGCAGCGCCTCCACGACGCCGGCCCGCTGCTGCCGCAGCTCCACGCTCGTAGGCATGGTGACTCCTCGGTGATAGGTGGTCCCGGGCCGGTCGGCCGGGAAGATCAGGGCACGTCAGAGGCGTGCGAGCAGGTCCAGCTCGCGCAGCCTGTGCCGGGCCCGCTCCAGCGGATAGCCGGTCTCCGGCGCGGACCGGTCGGCGGCCTCCAGCAGCGCGTCCAGGGCATCCCTCGCGTC
This sequence comes from Streptomyces sp. URMC 129, assembly GCF_051386415.1. Lineage (NCBI taxonomy): Bacteria > Bacillati > Actinomycetota > Actinomycetes > Kitasatosporales > Streptomycetaceae > Streptomyces > Streptomyces sp. URMC 129. The sequence goes on along the minus strand of NZ_JBPQTQ010000004.1, from coordinate 45,066 downwards.
CTGGACGAGCTGCCGGTTCGCGGCGGACAGCACTTTCCCGGCGCGCAGTTCGGCCAGGGCCCGGGTCACGGCCTCGGGCTCCACGGCCGACGGCGTGCGCCCGGCGCGGCGCGCGGCCTCCGCGCGCAGCTCGGCGGAGGTGGCGGCGAACGCCGGGTAGGTCACGGCGGAGACGTCTCCGCCGTCCAGGTCGATCCCGAACACCTCGTGCGTGTTGCCCGACCAGCCATCCGCGGTGACCCAGAACCCAAAGCTCATCTGGTTCAGGTCGCCGCGCTCCAGCAGGACAGCCAGGTCCCGGGCGTAGGAGACGTCCGCCATGTCGGCGTCGACCATGACGCCGGCGTCGTCCTCGGACAGCGTCGCCGTCCCGGCCGCCGTCCGCGCGAGCAGCAGGTTCGGATCGTGGTTGATCAGGAACCTGACGTCCGGGTTCGCCGCGAGGGTTCGGGTCGCGGCGCCGGGCATGATCCGCTCGCGCCAGCCGCCCATGTCCTCGGACAGCGAGTCGTAGATGATGGCCCGGCCGCGGAACCGCAGCCTGCCGCCGTCCTCGTCGGCGGCGCGGACCTGGAGGTCGGTGAGCGGGAAGGCCCGCATCTCCCGAGTGCGCATCGGCGCCCCCTTCTACAGGTTGAATTGCATGCGGCAGGTGCAGCCCGCGATCTCGTCCACGCCCAGGCGGTGGTCGTGCGGCCACCGGCCGCGCCGCCCGCCCACCTCGAAGTCCTCGCGGATCCCGACGGTCTGGCCGTCCGCCCGCCGGTGACTGGGGCGGGGGTTCGCATCCCACACCCGCCACGTCTTCGTCCGCGCCCCGGCCTGCTTGGCGCCCTCGTGCGCCGCGAAGTTCGCCGTCGTGGACACCCTCGCCTGGGCGAGCTGCTGCGCGCGGGCCCGCGTCATCTGCCCGAACATGTCCCTCACCTGCTCGCGCACCTCGTCGGGCGCCTGCGCCAGGCCGATGGTCGTGCGCAGTTTCTCGACGGTGGTCGAGTTGACGTTCGCCGCCGTGGACGCGGCACCCGCCGCCAGGTAGGCGGTCGTCTCCTCCGCCACAAACGCCCCGCCCAACTCGGCGGCCGTGGCCGCGCCGACCTGCCCGGCCAGCGTCAGCGCCAGCCGCAGCAGGATCTCCGCCAGGTCCTCGTTCGCCGCCGCCACGTCCAGCAGCTCCTCCACCGGCGCGTCCGGGCGGACCTGGAGAGCGGCCAGGACCTCCTCGCCCTGCTCGGCGAAGAACGCGGAGATGGCCTCGTAGTGGCGGGTCACCCAGGCCGCCAGCGTCTCCACCGACGGGGACTCGGTCTCCTCCGCGCGGCGGTTCGGCGGCCGTCGCACGCTCCGGGTGCCGCTGAGCGGGTATTCGGTCCGCTCGGTGCCGACGGCCAGCGTCAGCGTGGGGAAACCGGCCTGGGCAGGCGCCGGAGGGGCAGGCGCCTCCTCCGCCTCGGGCAGGTAGGTCAAGGTCATGTGCGGCGTGAACCCATGGCTGTTCGCGACCGGCACGCCAGCGCCTTCCAGGGCCTCGACCAGCCTGTGGCGCAGCTCGGCCAGCCGTGGCACGCCGACTGTGGCGAAGTACGGAACCATGCCGTCCTCACCGGGCGGGAAGTGCCCCAGGCCGCCCACCGTGCCGTCGAGCTGGCCGTGCTGGGCGGCGACCCCGGCCACCACGACGGAGGCGGTGGCCAGTTGCTCCTCCGACAGGCCCTCTCCGAGGTAGGCCAGGGTGACGTGCAGATCCTCCGGCGGGAGCCCCCCGGGCACCGCCAGCTCCCGGGCGACAGCCGCTGGCGGGAACAACGCCACCATCGCCGCGTCCTGCGGGACATCGCCAGCCACCCGCCGTTGCAGGCCAGGGAGAACGCGCTGCGCCGGCGGCGCCGCCGTCCCGGCCGGCACCATGTTCAGCGGGACCATGTACTGGTCACCGCCCTCCACCGGGGCCTCGTCCTCGCGGGCCCGGATGTCGTTGACGGACATCCATCCCCACTGGCGGGCCTGGGCGTAGGCGCTGAACCGCTGGGCGGTGTCACCCCTGAGCAAGGCGTCGGGGTTGAACTTCACATACAGGTCGGGAGCGCCCAGCAGACGGCGGGCCGTCCGCTCCAACCGGGTGAGCCACGGCATGAGGCTGTAGATGACGTAACCGAGCGACTGTTGCTCGATGCCCGATCCCCACGAGGTGGAGCGTTCCACGTCGCCGATCATGTGGGGCGGGACGCCGAAGATGCCGGCAATCTCCGACCGGGTGAGCTTGTAGACCTCCAGGAACGCGGCGTCGGCAGGAGAGAGAGTGACGCGCTCCAGGCGCGCGCCGCCTTCCAGGATGCCCAGGCGGTGGGAGTTGTCGAACCCTTCGTGAAGGTCCTTCCATTGCCGATCGAGGCGGTTCCACTGGTCGTCGTCCAGCTTGCCCGGCACGCTGATCGTGACGCCCGGCGAGGCGTCGCGGTCGAAGAACCCGGCGATGTAGGAGGCGGCAGCCCAGTTGATCCCGACCGCTTGCCGTGCCATTCCGATAGGTGACAGCCCTTCCACCCCGCCCACCCCGAAGCTGCGGAAGTGCAGCAGGTTCTCGGGGCGGACCAAGCCGTCCGGCTCGGTGACCGGCGCCCACTCGTCGTCGGACAGCGTCACTGCGTAGATGAGCGTGCCGTCGTCCTGGCGGCGGATCTCCACGCTCGTCCAGGCGACCGGCCACAGCCCGATCGGCCGGCCGCCGCGGTCCCGTTCCACGTACACCGCGGCGTTGCCCCGCATCAGCATCCAGCCCAGGACCTGTGCCCACATCTCCCCGGCCGGCAGCGACGGGTTGGCCTGGTAGGTCAGCAACGGTACCGCGGGGTGCTCCTCGAACGGGGTCCGCGTGGTGCCAGAACGCCGGTACGTTCCCACCGGCAGCATGCTCCCTGTCTCGGCGAGCACCCGCACGCAGGAGAACACGGCGCCGATCTGAATGGCGCGCTCAGGCGTCACCGTGACGCCGGCCGAGGTCCGCGTCCCGCCCACTGGCGGAAGGCTCCTGCCGCGCTCGGTCTGGCCGTCTCCCTTCCGCCCGATCAGGCGGCGCAGCAACGGCATCAGCCCGACCCCTTCCCGCTCATGTTGCCGACCACGACCAACCCGGCGCCGACCACGACCAGCGCCAGCCCGGCGCCCAGCGCACCGGCGACGGCCGCGCCGATCACCACCGCGCCCATCCCGGCCGCGCCCATCCCGGCCAGCTCACACACCCACTGCACCCGCTCGCCCATGCCTGTCTCCCTGATCTCCGGGCCGTCAGGCCGTGATGACGCGGATGCCCGGCGCGGGCTTCTCCTCGGGCGCCTCCCACGACAGGTGCTGCGCCAGAGCGTTCAACCCGCTGGCGACGCCGTCGATCCGCTTGCTGGAGGTCTGCCGGTCGGGCTTGACCGGCTTCACGTAGCCGTCCGCGTTCTGCTTGATCCCGACGCAGTCCACGTGCCACCGCAGGATCGGATGCCCCCCGTGGGACACCCGGCGGGAGAGCACCAGCCGCTCCAGCTCCTTGCACGGCTCGTTCAGCCCCGCGTAGCCCTGGGAGACCTGCTCCATCGGCTGACCGGCGTCCGCCAGCTCCTTCACGGTCTCCGTCGCGTTCCACCGGTCGTAGCCGATAGCCCGGATGTCGAACCGCGGCGCGAGGTGATCGGTGATCAGCTCGCGCACCGCCCGGTAGTCCACGACGTTGCCCTCCGTCAGCCGGAGCGCTGGCCCCTCGTGCGCAGCCGTCTTCGCCCACCGGTCCAAAGGCACCTTCGTGCGCCGCTCCAGCTCCTTCAGGTTGTCCTCCGGCAGCCAGAACCAGGGCACCCACAGGTGCGGCTCGGCCGGGTCGTCCGTGACCGGCGGGAACCACAACGAGAACGACGTCATGTCCGTCGTGGAGCTGAGGTCCAGGCCGCCGTAGCACGGCCGGCCCTCCAAGTCCGCCAGCTCCACCGCCACAGGGACGTTGCTGCGCGGCGCCCGCGCCGAGGCGTCCCAGTCCTCCATGCGCAGCCACCTGGTGGTCTGCTTGGTCCGCACGTTCAGGTGCAGCCGCAGGTACCGGTTGAGCTGTGAGGGCGACCGGGCGGCCTGTGCGGCCTTCCCCGCCAGGTAGTCCGCCAGGACCGTGACGTTGTAGCCGGGGTTGGCCTGCTTCAGCGTCTCCTCGGCGAACGGGTCGAAGTCCTCGGCCTCGGCGTCGGCACCGAAGACGACGCCCAGGACGGTCGGGTCCTCGGCGTGCCCGCCGGCGAGCGCCTCGATCTCCTCGCGCTTCGTCGCGTAGATGCTGCCGGTCTCCGCGCCGTCATCCGCCGTGGTGATGAATACGATCAGCGGCTGCGCCCGCGAACCGGTGCCGGTCTCCAGGGCGTCGACCACGTCCGGGTTCTTGTGGACGTGGACCTCATCGATCACGCCGCCGTGGACGTTCAGGCCGTGCGCCCGCAGGCCCTCGGACGACAGCGCGCGGAAGATGGCGTGCGTCGTCGGGTGCTCGAGGAGCTTGCGCTGGATGCCGCGGCGGCCGAGCTTCCGCGTGAGCTGCCTGGAGCCGCGCGCCATGTTCGCCGCCGCGCGGAACACGATGTTGGCTTGGTCGCGGTCGCCGGCCGCCGCGTAGACCTCGGCGCCAGGCTCACGGTCGGCCGCGAACAGGTACAGCGCCAGCCCGGAGCACAGGGTCGACTTCCCGTTCTTGCGCGGGATCTCGAGCCACACGGTCCGGATGACCCGGTACCCGTCCGCCCGCTTCAGCCCGAACGCCGGGGCCACCAGGTAGCGGACCTGCCAGTCCATCAGCCGGAACGGCCGCCCGGCGTGCCGCCCGATCAACTGCCGCAGCAGCAGGAAGAACCGCAGCACCCGCTCCACGGCCGCGACATCGAACCAGGTGCCCGGCTCGGCCGGGAGCGGCGTGGACAGCAGCGGCCGACGGCCCTGCGCCATCCACTCCGTACCGTCAACCAGGCCCTCGGCGACCCACCCGGCCACCGCTTGATCGATCTCGGCCGTCAGCGCGGCCCGCCTCGCCCTAGTCGAGGATGCCGTCACCTTCGTCGTCATCGTCGGCCTCCGGCTTCACCGCGCGCAGGCGCGCGGCCGGTGTCAGGTACAGCTCCCGCGCCAGGGCCGACACCGTGTTCGCTGCCTCCCGCCACACCTGCCAGCCCGGGTGCTTCGCCGGGCCGTTCCCCGCCCGCCGCTCCGCCACCAGCTCCTCGCCGCTCAGCAGCGCCTCAGCCGCCACGAACTTGGACCAGGCCGCGCAGTACGTCGCCAGCGCGCCCCGGTCAACCTTGGCCAGTACGCCGAGCCGATCCAGTTCGGGCACCACGCGGCGCCACTCCGCTTTCGCCTCACGGTCCAGCCAGGCTGGCGCCGAGGGAGCGCCAGGGGTAGCGGTTACCCGGTTCGGCGCCGGCCGCCCGCCCGGGTTGCCTCGCAGCGCGCGGACGTTGTCCGGCTGCGCGATCGGTCCACGAGCACCCATGATCACCTCCAGGGGCAGCAGCAGACAGTGACCGGCGGTCACGGAATCCTCAGAAAAGGGCCTGAAACTCGCGGTCGAGCGCGCGACACCCCCGCCTGCGCTCGGGACCCACCCCACCGGGAAGATCCGACTCCCCCCTCCCTCTACGCTGCGTGAGCGGAGCCCGGGGGGCTGGTGGGGCGTCAGGCGTCGTACTGGTCGGCCCTGTAGGTCCGCCACCACGCCTCGATCGCCTCCAGGGTACCGGCCGGCCGCCGGGCGCGGCGAGCCCTGCGCGCACACTCCTCCTCCTCGACCGCGAGGATCACCACCGAAGCGCCGGGGGCGAGGCGTTCGCGGTCGGCAGCGCGCGGCGCGGTCGCGATGATCCACGCCCGCTCGATGTCGTGCCGCCTCTCCAGGCGGGCGACCACCGCGTCCCGCGCCTCGGCGATGAACGGCCGCAGGGCAGGGGGGTGGGCGTGCGGGCCGGGCGAGCCGAGCGCGACGGCGAGGGCGTCCCAGTCCACGACCAGGTCGCCGGGCTCGGCGCGCTCGGCCACATAGGTCGTCTTGCCGGAGCAGGGCGGGCCGCACACCAGCGTCACCACGGCCGGGGCGGAGCGGGCCTTGCCTGAGCCTGCGAACCCGGTCTCGCGCGCCGTCTTGGCGTCATGGCAGGGCTTGCACATGGCCTGGAGGTTGCCGCGGTCGAACGCCAGCTCCTCGCGCCCGCGGTGGGGCCGGATGTGGTCCACGACGGCGGGCGGGGCGCCGCACCCGGCGCGGCACAGCGGCTCCTCGGACAGGACCTGATCGCGCAGGACGGGCCAGCGCGGGTCGTCGTAGACCCAGCGCCACGCCGCACGGGCTCGTTCCGCCGCACGCTGCCGAGGGGTGCGGGGGCGGGAGGACATCGGCACCTCCCATCGGCTGTTACTCAGTGGCGGGGCAGGTGGCGCCGGCCACGGGCTCGAACTCGGTCTCGCCCTCTGCTAGACCCGTTGCGGCGGCGCCCGTGCCGCCCAGGGCGTAGCGGCCATTGGCCAGGCGGTTGTCCTGGGCGTCGGTGCTGCCGGTTGCGCAGTTGATGCTCACGAAGTACCCGGCCTCCGTGTCGAGGTCGGCGATGACTGCCTCGAAGACCGATTCGAGGCCATCGGCGGTGTCGACCTGGACGTCGAGGTAGGTCTGGGTGCCGCGGTTGTCCTGGCTGGTGATCGTGTACGCGGGCGTAACGTGATCGGTGGTCTCGTCAGTCTCGGTGGCGTCGTCGCTGTCGCTGCTGCATGCGGTAGCAGTGAGGGCGAGGGCCAGGGCGACAATCGCGACGGCGGTGCGGGTGCGTGTCATGCGCGTCAGCATGTCGGCTGCGCGCCGGGCCTGTCGGCGGTGTGATGGGTTCGTGACCGGCCGACATGCGTCGGGCCCCGCTGGTCGGCGGGGCCCTGACTGTGGCTTCTGTGTCCGGGCACGCCGGACTTGCGGCCCAGTGTGCGGCATACTCGGCGGTGGCGCAACTGCGGAGCGTCAGGGGCTGAGCTGGTCGAGGTGAGTCTGGGCTGTCGCCCGATCTTCGACGCTGAAGCAATCCGGGTTTTGGATGACGACGTTGAACGCTGTGGAGAAGCGGGTTCGAGCATCCGCGCGGTCGGCGTCTTCCTCCTCCGAGATGTGCCAACCGTCGTTGTCTTCCAGACTGTCGAGCAGCCGGGAGCCCGCCTCGTAGTTCTCTGTGTACACGTCTTGGACGTCGGCACACGTCGTGCTGTCGCCAGGGGCGGTGGTGCGGCCGACGGCGAACCCGGCTCCGGCGACCAGGGCCAAGGCGGCGGCGAAGAGTGTCCAGTCGAGGGCACGGCGGCTGAGTCGCCTACGTGGGCCGCTGGTTCTGGGGGGTTCCTCGTCGGTCATGAGGTCATCCTCTCGCGAACTCACTTTGCCTGGCGGGCGGTTGCCGGAGTCCAGGTCCGCTCACATCGGGCGCAGACGACCGCGGGGTCGGTGCCGTCGCCGCCGGTGATGAGGAGGGCGCCGCCGCATCCGTCGTGCGTCCGCCCGGTCTTGGTGGTAAGGCGGGCGGTGCGGAGGAGGCGGGTGGTGGTGAGGGCGCAGGCAGCGGCGATGTCGGCGATGTGGCGATGCTGCTGATCGTGCAGAGGGCGGAACGGGCCGTCCATGGGGGCAAGGCGGGTGAGGAGCCATCCGGCGGCGCCGACCGCCGTGTTGGCCGGGTGGCCGATGCGCCACCGGCGGGGGTCGGCGGCGTCCTGGGCAGCGAGGGCGACGGCCTGGCGGTGGAGGTCGTCGGTCCACCCCGGCCGGGTGCTGACGGTGACCGGGGGGCGCTGCACCTGGCTGGCGACGTGGTCGGCCAACTCCGTCAGGGCGTCGGTGATCTCGCGCATCGCATCGAGAACTTCGGGACGGATGGGGAGGCGCTGGACGTCACCGCGGCGGCCGTCGCCGGTCTCGTCCGGCTCACGGAGGCGCTGGATGCCCATGGTCGGCGGCCAGTCCGGGTTCTCCCGCAGGGCGACGGCCTCGGTGAGGTCGTCCCAGTGGCGCACGATGGTGGTGAGGTTGTCTGCGGCCTGGCCGGCGTGGAGGTAGGCGGTGAATCCGTTGACGACCACGAGGTCGTCGGGGGTCATCTGGGCTCGGGGGTCGAGGCCGCAGCGCATCGGCGCACGGTCGGCGTCGGCTCGGCTGTGCTGCTCGGTCATGGCCTGATGATCCTCACGGGGTGTGACACCCAGAAGTTCGTCGGGAATGCGAACGGGCGCGGCCGGTGAACAGCGCACCGGGCGTCTGGGGTGCGGTGGGGTCGGTCATGCTTCGGTCTCCTGCTGGGCGTGGTGGGCGGCGATCCGTGGTGTGGTGACCTGGGCGAGGACGGCCGGGTCGAGCTGGCCGGAGCGGCGGCAGTCCGGGCCCACGCCGAGCAGCTTGGAGGTGGCGTCGTTGAGGACTCGGCCGCAGACGAAGCAGCGGACGGCGAGGTCGGCAAAGCGCTTCTGGGCGCCAGCAGGGTCGGCGGCGAGGGCCTTGCGGACGCGGCCGAGCCAGTCGGCGTAGCTCTTGGCCCAGGCGCGGCGCCAGGTGTCGGCGGCATCCGGGTCGGCCGGGCGGTCGCGCTTCAGGAGCGGGGGCGGTCCGTGGTGGGCTCCGGTGGGCCAGGGCGCCAGGCGGGGGCCGGTCGCGCGCCAGTAGGTCATCAGGTCGGGGCGGTCGGGGTCGGGCACGGCGTAGTAGCCGGGCGGCAGGGTGGTCATGCGGTCCTCGGGTTTCGTCGGCGTCGGGGGGCGCGGTTGCGCCGGGCACAGGCTCCGCAGGCGGTGCGGCCGGAGAGGGTGACGAGGTTGCCGCCGCAGTCGGGACAGCGGGCCACGGCGCCGAGGACGGCGATGGCGGGCGGTGCGGCGGGGGGTGGCGCCGGGCAGAGCGTCGGCGGGGCACCGGTGGGTGGTTGAGGTTCTACAGACACCTCGTCGTGGGGTTGCTCATGGGTAGTACCTGGGATGTACCGGGGTCGGTCCCCCGAACTGGTCGGGGGTCGGTCCCCCGAACTCGGTCGGGGGTCGGTCCCCCGAACCGAATCCGTATCGTGGTCGGGAAGTTCGGGGGTCGGTCCCCCCAACTGGTTCGGGGGTCGGTCCCCCGAACTCGTCTCGTCGGGGGCCGTGTTCGGTTCGGGGGTCGGTCCCCCGTTCTTCTTCTCCGTGTCGCGCCACGGGGGTGGCGCGGGCTCTGGACGTCGGCGCCTGGAGCAGCGCAGCATGAGCGCGGCCCCGCCCCAGTCGGGGAACGGGCTGAGGACGAGGGCGTAGAGGGTGGAGCGCCCCCGGCCCTGGCCGCCCTCGACGCGGACGACTCCGGCGGCCTCGGCGCCCTCCAGGTAGCGTCTGGCGTCCTTCTCGTCCACGCATGCGGCGGCGGCGATCGCGCTGAGCTTGATGGGCTTGCCGTCACCGGAGAAGCGCAGGCGGCCGGACGCGTCGGCGGCGCCTCCGATGGCCTGCAACACCTTCAGGAAGCCGTCGCGCAGTTCGCGGTGCTTGCGCAGGTCGCGGGACCAGCGCCAGAACAGCGCGGTTCGCCAGGAGTGCGGGACGCTGCCGGGCGTGGGCTGGCCGGTGTCGTCCTCGGAGTCGGTCACGGGATGCTCTCTCGCCATCGTGCGGGTGCTGGAGGGGCCGGATGCGGGGGCGGCCGGGCTCGGGGCCGGGCCGCCCCCGGACGGGTCACACCGGGTACTCGGTTCGGGCGCGGGCGGCGCGCTCGCGCTCGTGCTCGCGGTACTCGGCCTCGGTGGGGTGGCCGGCCATCTCGGTGGCGAGGACGGACGTCACGCTCGTCGGGCCGGGGCCGACCTCATCGAACGTGCCGTCCATCCGGCGGCGGCGGAACATCGCACGCCTGGCCTCTCGCAGCGCGCGCTCTTCGTCGGGGCCGCGAGCGACCTCGGCGCCGGTCACGCGCAGCCGGACCCGGGGCGTCTTGTCCTCGCCCTCGGCGTAGCCCGTGTACTCGCGGCTCGACAGCTCCACGACGGCCACGACGATGGCGCCTGGGGTCTCCCACAGGTGTCGCCGCTGCTCGGGCGACAGCGCCACTTCCAGCAGCGCAGCGGCGCCGTCGAGCTTGATCTCGACCGGGTCGTTTTTGCCGAGTCTCGGCATGTCATTCCTCCAGGTGGATTGGTCGGGGCAGGGTGTCGAGGGCGTCGCCGAGCTGGTCTGCGAGCGCGCGGCGGCGGGCGGCCAGTTCGGGCGCGTTGCCCTCGCAGGCGTCGGCCGAGGACAACAGGGCGTCGATCACCTCGGCGGCGTCGTCGGTGCCGCCGGGCAGGACGAGGGCGATCACAGCGGGTCCGGTCTGACGGCGGCCTCGGCCGCCGCGCGGTCGTAGTCGTGCGCGGGGACCGGCTCGGCGGCCCGGGCGGCAATGCGCTCGGTGGGGGTGGTCAGCCGCCGGTCGATGCCGTGGTGGGCGAAGCTGACGGCCGTCTCAATCGCCTCGACGGCGATGGACTGCTCGCGACTGCCGGGGACCAGCTCGTGTACGAGGAGCGCCAGCTCGGCGGCCTTGGCGCAGATGCGGGCCTTCAGCGCGGCGCGCTCCGGGTCGGTCGCGGGCGGGGTGAAGCGTCGGGCTATCTCAGCGGTAGTGATGGCCATCAGACAGCGTCCTTCCTTGCATGGTCGGTGAGGTGGTGGGTGGCGTTGCAGACGGCGGCGTGCGCACCGCGCGCGGTGGCGGCGAACCGGGTCACGGCCGGGCCGCCGCTGGCCGATTCGGTGTGTCCGCAGCGGGCGCACCAGAAGTCGGCGGCCGGGATGCGGACTTCAGCGCCACGCCTGGTGAGCTGGCCGAGGTCGATCCATAGCCAGCCGACAACGGCGCGGCGGTCGGCCGTCACGTCGGATCTCCCCGGGCCGCGTCCCGGCGGACGCGGTGGAGGTCGTCACGCTGCTCCGGCGTCAGGCCGCCGAAGATGCCGTAGCGGTGTCCCGGCGCGCGGACTTCGGCGCGCATCGCCAGGTCGAGGCACGCGGCGCGCAGGGGGCACCGCGCGCAGCGGGCCAGGGCGCGCCGCTCGGTGCGCGGGTCGTACCAGTCGTCCGTGTCTCGGCCGAGGCAGGCGGCGTCTGCCCACGCCTGCGCGCTGCGGAGCACGGGCCCGGTCGGTGGCGCAGGGGGCGGCGCGGTATCGGCGACGGGGGCTCGCCGTGTGGAGCGCCTCGCGGCGGGGAGGCGCCCCTGCCGCCGCAGGGCGGCGACATCGGCGGTGATGGTCGCGAGGCTGACGCCGAAGCGGGCGGCGATGGTGGCCTGGTACACCCCTTCGCGGGTGGCTCGGAGAACTTCAGCGCGCCGCGCGGCGATGTGGGCCTGGGTGCGGGACACGGTCATGCCCTGCTCCCCGAGGTCTGGCGGGCACGGGCCAGCGTGCGCCACACCGTGCGCTCGGCACAGCCGAGACGGGTGGCGATCTGGCGGCCGGTCAGGTCGGCGGCGCGCAGGGCGGCGACGGCGGCGGCGCGCTCGGCGGGGAGCAGCGAGGCCGGTGGGTCTCCAGCGATGGCGCGGTCCACGGCGATGGGGTCGGGCTCGACCGCCGGGCGGGGGCGGTGCTCGCTGCGGCACGTGACGCAGTACCGGCGCCCGGCGGCGTCGGTGATGACCGTGTGGCCGGGGTGCTGCCGGGCGTACTCCTCGGCGTAGTACCGCTGGCTGCGGAGCGCGGCGCACTGGCGGCACATGCGGCCGTTCCTGCCGGTGGAGACGGTGCCGTCGCCGGACAGGTCGTGTCCGCGTCGGCAGCGGGTCAGAGGCTGGCGTGACATCGGGGTCACCTCCGTGTGGTGCGGTCGTGCTGGTCGTGCGGGTGGTGGGCCTCCGCGAGGTCGCGGAGGAGATCGCCGAGCGCGGCGACGAGGACGTGCTGCTCGGCGGGGGCGCCGGGGCCGAGTCCGGCCAGGGCCCGGACGGTCATGCGCAGGGCGGCGATCAGGTAGAGCCGGTCCGGCGCGCGCAGCTCGGCGGCGGTCACGGCGCGGGCCGCAGCGACCAGCGCGCCGACCGCCGGGTGCGGCGCGCTCTCCTCGGCCTGTGCCATCGACACGGCCGGACCTGGAACGGGCGGCGCGGTATCCAGTGCGGCCCCGGGCGGCGCGGACCGATCACCGGCGCGCGCGGGGGCCGGACGGGAGGGAGCGAGCCACACCGTCATGGCGCGGGCGGCGCGGCGCACCGTGCGGCCGAGGCGGCGGCGCGGCGCGGCCGTGGCGCGCTCCGGCCCGGGTGCGCCGGGCGTCTGGCCTGCGGATATGCCGGGCTGTGCCGGGGGCGCCTCGTCCCGCGCCACCGGCTCGGGCGGCTGCGCGGCGCGCTCCGGCTCGGCGGGCGGGGCGGCCTCCTCGGCCGCGAGCCATTCCAGGTCGCGGCGCACCGTGCCCTGTCCCACGCCGAGCCGTTGCGCGATGGCGCGTCCGCTCAGGCCCTCGGCGGCCAGGCGGCGCACCTCGGCGCGGCGCGCGGCGACATCGTTGCGGCTCACCGGTTCACCTCGAAGAGGCCGAGCTGAGCACCGCGTGCCCGCTGCCGGGCGTGGTGCTCGCGCAGCAGGACGCGGCGCTCCTCGCGGCAGCACACACAGTGGTCCCACATGTCCACCGGTTCGCCGGCCGGGTGCAGGAAGCCCCACTCCTCCCACCATTCCTCGCCCGAGGTGGTGATGCCGGTCAGGATCGTGGCGCCCACCGTGGCGACGGCCCAGCCGCGGAACCCCGTCTGCCGGGGGCCGGGCGGGTTGCCGCCGTAGCCGTGACGCTGGACGGCATCCCCGGGCTGGTACGGGGAGTGCGGCGGGATCGCGCGCCCGGCGGTGGTGGCGAACGCCTCGCGCAGCTCCACTGGGATGTGGTTGGGCACCGGGTGCCGCGGGGCAGGCGGGGCGCTCACCGGGACACCTCGCCTTGGAGCAGCGCCCACTCCTCCGCCGTGGCGGCGCGGACGACGAGGACGAGCTGCCCGTCCTTGACCACGGGGCCGAGGCGCATATCCGGCCCGAGGACCCGGGTGTGGTCGTCGTCGTCCAGAAGCCCGGCGTCCACCAGGCCGTCCACGGCGGCCTTGAACGACGGGTACCAGTTCGCCGGGTCCGCGCGGCGGCGCGTCGGCGGGTGGAGGACGCCGAGGATGTGCGCCCGCTCGAAGAGAGCGTTGGGCTTGGCCGCGGCGAGCGCGGCCATGAGCGCCGGGTTCTCGCTGACGGTGGCGAACGCGGCGTCGCGCAGCGCCCGCGTGATCCTCGCCTTCGGCTTGTGGTGCAACCTCTGGTTGGCGTTGAGGAGCGGCAGACCGGCGGGCAGCGTGATGCGGTAGGAAGTCATCGCTCACGCACCCCTCTGCGGAGGGCGCACGGCCGCCCCGGCCTGCCGGGCAGCGGCCCAGCGGCCCACCGAGTAGGCGATGCCGAGGGCGATCGAGAGGGCGCTCCAGAGGCCGAGGACGGTGGCCAGGAGCCGGATGAAGGGCATGGTGTGCTCCGGATCGGAGAGGAGGCACCGCCGGGGCCGGAGAGGGAGGTCACGGCCCCGGCGGGCGCTCAGAGGGGGATCAGAAGGGGGGTTCGTCGGAGTAGCCGCCGGGCCAGTCGGCGCGGAGCCGACGCTCAACGAGACGGCGGGGAAGCGGCAGCAGCAGCCAGCGGCATTCGGGGTCCCAGCAGCCGCACCACACCACCTCGGTGTCGGCGTACTCGCCGGACGCGTCGGCGACGTCCTCGTCCCACCCGCCGCGCCCGTGGCAGTCCGGGCAGTCGGGACGGGCGGTGTCAGTCACGACGAGGCCGTGCCGGGGCCAGTCGGTCAGCTCCAGCCGGAGCCGCGCCCACCTCACGGTCGGGGAGCGACGGCGGCCGGCGGGGAGCAGCAGCGCGACGGCGGCGCGGGCGGCGAGGACGGCGAGCACGGCGCCGAGCGTGATGAGGGCGGTCGTCATGTCGGCCTCGTCTCGCGGCACACGGTGCTGTGCCAGTCACGGCCGTCCTCGGCCGTCCATCCCAAGTCGGCGGCCTGCTCGCGCAGGGCCTCGATCGACGGCACGTCACCGTCGCCGCCGAACTCCTCGGGGCAGACATCGCCGCCCGGGGCGCCGTCGCACAGCAGGAGATGGATCGTGAGCGCGGTCACGGGGTCCTCACCGCCTCGGCCTCGTCGTCGGGCACGGGCAGGCCGAGGCACTTCAGCTCGGCGGGGCTGTAGCCCATGCCGGACAGGAGCTGGTCGCCGAGGTGCCGGGTCACGGCGAGCTGCGCGTCCAGGTCGGCGCGCAGCCGCTGCGCGCGGCGCCGAGCGGAGCGCCAGGCGAGCCGGTAGCGGCGCCCCTGCGAGCGGGTGGCGAGCGCGGCGAGGCGCAACGCCTCGTACCGCTGCACGTGGTCCGCGAACTGCCGGGCATGCACGCTGCGGGCCTCGTTGAGAGCGTCCCACGCGGCGGCGGCCCCTCCCCGCTCGGTGACCCGAGCCAGTCGGATCTCCAGCTCGGCGATGCGCCGGGCCTTCCATCCCCACATCAGCCCTCACCTCCAGCGCGCCGGGCCGCCATGTAGGCAGGGACGGTGTGGTCGAGGAGGTAGTCCACGAGGACGTCGCGCCGGAGGCCGGACTCGCCGGGCGGTCGGCCGAGCGTGGCGGCCCACTGGACCTCACGGCCGTGAGCGGCGATCTCGGCCAGCATCCCGCCCACCTGGCCGGGGTCGCGGTCGTACAGGTCGGCCAGCCCGCGAACCACGGTCTCGGGCTCGGGCACGGGCGGGGCGGCCATGGCGTGATGGTCGCGGTACTCGGCCGCGCGCAGCGCGAGGTGCAGGCCCGCCACGAGGGCGAGGGCGAGGACCGCGAAGGTCAGGGCGGCGGTCATTCGTCCGCCCCTTCGTCGTAGGTGTCGCGCACGGTCACCGGGCGGACCACGTAGCCGGTGGGGCACACGTCCTCGGGGTCGTCGTCGGTCCAGGTGCACAGGTCGTCGGCCGCGTCGGGGCCGCCGTGCTCGGGGACCCACGTCAGGTGCGCGCTGGGGGTCTCCCGCAGGGCGACGGCCGTGCAGTGCTGGCGGGCGGCGGCGCGGGTGGTGTAGGTGCCGAGCGTGATCCCGGACTCCGGATGCTCGGCCCGGTAGACGACCAGCTCGGTCGCGTTGCTGTCCGTGGCAGTGGTGATCAGGCCCCGGATCCGGGCCGCGCACCGGGCGGTGATGGTGCGCGCCACGGTGCTGCCGTCCTCGGCGCCGACCGCGATCACGGTGGCCTCGGCCTCGGCGAGCCCCTGGTCGCGGGCGGCGTCGGCGAGCGCGCGGGCGCGGTCGGGATCGAACAGCAGCCCGGCGGACTCCAGGGCCTCGCCGGGGTGCTGGCCCCGGGTGAGCGCGGCGCCGATGACGGCCAGCGCGGTCCGTGCGGCGCGCGAGAGGCCCGGCGTGATGGTGGTCTCGGTGCTCATGCCGACACCCCCTGAGCGGCCGACGAGACAGCGGCCGGGAAGTGGACGGACAGGGCCACGGTGGTGCCCGCGTACTGGCCGGACGCCTCCAACCACGGCTGCTCGCTGCCGCGCAGCGTCACGACGTCCGGGGAGATGCCCAGCTCCTCGCGCCACATCTCGAACGCGGCCAGGGTCGGGAGCTGCAACGCCAGTTCCCGGACCAAGCCGTGGATGGTGATGTAGGGGGCGGGCATGTCGCCCTTGCCGTACTTGGCGTGCAGCAGGTCGAGGGCCCGCAGCTCGGGCGTCATCTGGCTGAACACCGGGCCGTCGCCGGTCGGGGCTATCTGGGTAGGCTCGGACACGGCCTACTCCTTCCTCTGTGTGGGTGGGTCGGCCCCGGGGGCGCCGGGTAGGGTCCGGCGGCCCCCGAGGGGGTCAGTAGGCGCGGCGTCGGCCGCGCGGGATGGGCACAAGCCCGGACAGCGGGTGAGCCCCGGCCGCCGTGCTCGCGGAGGTCGGCCCGGCCGACGAGGCGGTCACCGGGCGGTGGTGGAAGACCTCGGCCGCGTTGCGGGCCCGGTCCTCGGCCGTGAACCAGATGCAGCGCCCCGCCTTGTGGTGATGGAGCCGCTTGATGTGCCGCCGCAGCCAGGACTCCTCGATGCCCAGCTCCGCCGCGTACTGCGCGTACGTCATGCGGTCCCGGTCCCGGCCGCCGGTGGTGGTCAGCTCGGCCACCTGGGCGCGCAGCGCGGCCAGCTCGGCCGCCAGCTCGGCGAGGTCCGGCAGCGTCCGCGTGCTCACGGAGCACCCACCGACTGCTTGCGCTGGAGGACCACGACCGGGCAGTTCAGCGCCTCGGCCAGCGCCCGGAGCCTCTGCGGCGTAGCGTTCCGCGTCCCGCTCTCGATCTCGGAGATCAGGGACACGGAGACACCCATCCGGTCGGCCAGCGCGGTCATCGTGAGTCCGGCGGCCTGCCGGGCGTACGTGACGGCCTCGGGCTCGTGGTCGAGTGGGGCCTTGGGAGGTCTTCGGGCTGCTGCCATACCCAGGACTGTAATGCGAAGGGGTGCGAAGGGCAAGACCCCTACGCACCCCTTCGCATCAGCGAGTGAAAATCAGACGGGACCTGTGCCGATTTCAGGGCGTGTTGACGGGCCAGTTACCCGCTCGGTGCGAAGGGGTGCGAAGATGCGGGCCATGTCATCGAGCGAGCGACCAGACCCGACACCCTGGGGCGCCCTGATCGCAGCCGCGCGTGAACGCCGCCGCCTCTCCGTCCGCAAGGCAGCCAAGCTGGCGGAGCACGTGAGCGAGGGACGCTGGCGCCAGATCGAGGCCGGCCACCAGGTGGTCACCCGCGGCGTGTACGCACCAGTCCGCGGCGGCCCCGAGACCGTGGCGCGGATGGCACACACCGTGGGGGTGACCCCCAGGCAACTGGACGAGGCCGGACGCGCGGACGCCGCGGGGGAACTGCGCCGCCTCATGGAGGAAAACCTGGGCCTGGATCTGGCGGCCTACGGCACAGCCGCAGAGCGCGTGCTTGAAGTCTTGGCCGATGTCCCGCCCGAGCATCAGGCCGAGGTCGTCAAGTACGTCCTGAAGTCGCTCGAACCGTGAAAACCGATCAGTAGGTCACATTAGGGTTGCAGGTAGCCATCCAACCTGTGAAAAAGTTGCGCACAGACGGAGCGTGAGGTTCCCCGCACGGGGACAGAACCACGCACAAAAGGCGCACATTCATGACCCTCCCTCACGCCGTCATAGTGGCCGGCATCACCCTGCTCCTCGTCCAGTTCGTCCGGAGAATGCACGGACGGTGCATCACCACCACACGGGTCGGTCGGGCCACGATCCAAGCGGTCCGCGTCCTCGGCGGCCAGGAAGCCCCGGTCGATCACTCGCGATGCACACGCCTCTCCCTGTGGGCCCACCGCCACCGCGTCGCCAGCCTCACGCTGGCCGTCACCGTGGTCACGGCCATCCTGACCATCGCCATCACCGCGCCGATCTGGGCGGCCAGCCATCCGGCCGGCACCCGTCCCCTTGCCGAGAGCGGCCCGCAGGCACCCATGACGGCAGCCGAGCCGCGTGCAGACGCCCCGGACGCCGCTCCCCCGGCCGTCCTGCCGGATGCGCCCGCACGCGGCCCGGCCGTTGTCCCGGAGGAGGACGACGCGCCCGCTGCCGAGGCCGAGGCGCCCGTTCGCGGCGCCGGGGCCGCCACCGACGCCGACGAGCTGCCCGCGCCCGCCGACGACGCCACGGCGCCCCCCGGCGACGCCGCACCGGCCGAGCCCGCGCCGACCCCGGCAGAGCCGTCCGACGACGGTCAGGCCGAGCCCGCGCCCGCTCCGGCCGACGACACGACCAGCCCGGCCGACACCGACAGCCGCGAGCCCGCCGAAGAGGCGCCCAGCGGCGGCGAGGCGGCGCCGGACGTGCCAGCCCCGGCCGAGGAGCCGACCGGCGAAGAGACGCCCGCCGAGCCGATCACCCAGTAGCCGCTGTCCTGCCGCGCCATCAGCCGGTACCGCGAACCAGGTGAAGACCAACCGCGGCCGGGGGCGCCATGGCGGCCGTGAGGGCGGCGGTGATCTCCTCGTCCATCTGCCTCAGCAGATGCCCGTAGCGGTCCACCGTGGTCTGGATGGACTCGTGGCCGAGCCGGGCCTGGATGGCCGGAAGCGGGATGTGGCCCGCGATCAGCCACGCGACATGCGTGTGCCGGAGGTCGTGGATCCTCGGCCGCCGCGGCAGGCCCTTCGCCACAGCAGCATCCACGGCCGGCTTCCACTTCCGGTGGTAGTAGTTCGAGTGCCGCCAGCGGTTCCCCCAGGACGTCGTGAACAGCAGCGCCTCGGGGCGCTTGGCGGTCGCCAGGCGCCGGACCGTGTCCATCTGCGCGCCGGTGAGCGCCAGCGTCCGGCGGGCCTTTCGGGTCTTGGGCGGGCCGAGGAAGAACGTGTTGTCCTCGGCCCGCTTCCAGGCGCGCTGAACGCTCACGGAGCCGTCCCGCCAGTTGATGTCGCCGACCTGCAGGGCCGTCGCCTCACCCCATCGCATGCCTGTGCCGACGAGCCAGTCGGCCAGATCGAGCGCCCACGGGTCGGTGAACTCGGTGCGGAGCCGCTGGTACTCGTCCGGCTCCAGGAACACCATCTCTTCGGTGCCATCGTCGGTGCGCGGAAGGTACGAGCCGTCCAGCGGGTTATCGTCCCGCAGGCCGGCCTCCTTTCCGGCCTGGACGATGCACCACAACAGGCCGTGCCGGTTGTGGATGCTCTTGGGCCGCGCCTTGCGGCGAACCCACCGCTCCGGATCGTCCGGGTCCTTCTCCCCCAACTGCTCGGCCCGCACCCAGCGCTGCACGTCCCCCTTGCTCAGGTTCCCGATGGTGGCCGGCAAGACAGCGCCGTCCAGCCGCGTGTGGACGACGAGGGAGAGATGGCGATCCACTTCGCGCCGGTAGTCGCGCCGCGTGCGCTCGTCGATACCCGTGATGTCGTCCACGTACCTGTGGGCCCACTGGAGGAGCGGGACGTCATCCGGTGTCGTCTCCGGCTCCACGAAACCGCGGCCAGGCACCCAGCCGACCGGCCACTGCTGCCCGTGGGCGTCCACCAGCTTCTTGAACTGCATGGCTTGGTCCTCGTCGGAGAACCGCTCGAACTGTTCGTCGCCACCACGTCGGCCGCCGAGGATCCAGCGCACCTGGAAGGTGCAGGTCCCGTCCTTGCGTTCCCGTTTTCTGATGCTCGCCATGACGGGGAGTATGGGCGGAATGTGTGACACCGGTTTGGCCGTCGTTTGGTCAGCCTCCGGCCATGACGAAGGCCCGGCCGCGTTTCCGCAGGCCGGGCCTTGATCTTTTGGGGTGAGTGACGGGACTCGAACCCGCGGCCACCTGGACCACAACCAGGTGCTCTACCAGCTGAGCTACACCCACCATGACCACGCGGTGCGGGAAGGCCTTTCCGCACCGGTCGGGTTATGAGTGTACAGGGTCCCCGGCCCTGCCAGCGCCGTGAATTCTCAGCGCACCACGTGCTGGGCCGCGATCCGCTTGGCGGCCTCCGAGTCGGGGCCGGGCTGGGGGACGAAGATCGCCTCCCGGTAGTACCGGAGCTCGGCGATGGACTCCTTGATGTCGGCGAGCGCCCGGTGATTCCCGCTCTTCTCCGGGCTGTTGAAGTAGACCCGCGGGTACCAGCGGCGGACCAGTTCCTTCACCGACGAGACGTCGATCACGCGGTAGTGCAGATGCGACTCCAGCCGCGGCATGTCCCGGGCGAGGAAGCCGCGGTCGGTCCCGATCGAG
This sequence comes from Streptomyces sp. URMC 129, assembly GCF_051386415.1. Classification (NCBI taxonomy): domain Bacteria; kingdom Bacillati; phylum Actinomycetota; class Actinomycetes; order Kitasatosporales; family Streptomycetaceae; genus Streptomyces; species Streptomyces sp. URMC 129. Next base: position 25,259 of record NZ_JBPQTQ010000004.1, on the reverse strand, counting down.
TTCCCGCACAGGGGGGTCTTCCCCGACTCCGGCGCGTGCTCGCGCACGTAGTCCAGGACCAGCCGCTCGGCGTCGGCGAGCGTCGTGCCGGACGGGAGCTCGTCCAGCAGCCCCGACGCGGTGTGCATGGCGCGCACCACCTCCGGCATGGACGCCAGCGCCTCCTCCGGGGGGCGGATCACCACGTCCACCCCCTCGCCGAGCACGTTCAGCTCGGAGTCGGTCACCAGGGCGGCCACCTCGATGAGCGCGTCGTCGGCCAGCGAGAGCCCGGTCATCTCGCAGTCGATCCACACCATGCGATCGTTCATGCGAACAACCTTACGTCGCGGAACGCGACCGGCCCGCGAGCGTCGCTCACACCGCCGGCCTGCCGCGCTGGCCGGGCAGGCGGGGCGAGAAGCCGTCGCCGACCGGCTTGGCGCGCTCAGCCGTGTCCTGCTGGCGCGCCCGGTACGCGGCCCGGTAGGCGGCCGGCGAGGCGCCGAGCTGCCGCCGGAAGTGACCGCGCAGCGCCACCGGCGACCGGAAGCCGCAGCGGCCCGCGACCTCGTCCACCGAGTAGTCCGACACCTCCAGCAGCCGCTGCGCCTGGAGCACGCGCTGGGTGATCAGCCACTGCAGAGGGGCGCTCCCGGTCAGGGCCCGGAACCTGCGGTCGAAGGTGCGGCGGCTCATGTACGCCCGCGCGGCCAGGGTCTCGACGTCGAACTGTTCGTGCAGGTGCTCCAGCGCCCAGGCGACGACCTCGGCCAGCGGATCGGCTCCGATGTCCTCGGGTAAAGACCTGTCGAGATGCCGGTGCGGGGCCGCTTCGGTGCCGGCGCCCCTGCGGGGCGGCAGCACCAGGCGGCGGGCCAGCGCCGCGGCGGCCTCCGGTCCGTGGTCGGTGCGGACGATGTGCAGGCAGAGATCGATCCCGGCGGCGGTGCCGGCCGAGGTGAGGATGTCGCCGTCGTCCACGTACAGCTCCCTGGGGTCCACGTGGACCGACGGGTAGCGCTTGGCGAGCGTCGGGGCGTACATCCAGTGGGTCGTCGCCGGACGGCCGTCGAGCAGCCCGGCGGCGCCCAGCGCGAAGGCGCCCGTGCACAGCCCGACGATCCTGGCCCCCTCGGAGTGCGCGCGGCGCAGCGCGGCGAGCGCGGGGGCCGGCGGCGGGCCGGTGATGGACCGCCACGCCGGGACGATGACGGTGCCCGCCCTGGCCACGGCGCTGAGGCCGTAGGGGGCGCGCAGTTCCAGACCGCCCGTGGTGCGCAGCGGTCCCTCCTCCCCCGCGCAGGCAAGCAGCCGGTAACGCGGCACCCCGGCATCCTGGCGATCGACGCCGAAGACGGACAGCGGGATGGAGCTTTCGAACATGGGACTGCCGCTGAACAGCACCACCGCGACGACTTCGCGGCGGCGGCGGGCAGCCAGCTTGACGGCGGGCTCGGGGCCGTGCGTTGGGTCCTGGTTCATGCTCCTCAGTTCCCTCGGTCGTCGCATCCTCTCGGTCCTGCCACGTTTCCCCCGACGTCATTGCCAAGATCGAATCTACTGTGTCGGTTGAGGTTGGCGGGACAAGTTCACCACTCGGCGCTAAGTCGACATGACAACGTGGCGTGAAGCATTCGATCAGGAAGCGTTACACGTACGAGCAGTTGGGGGAAGTGGGCCTCACCTCGGCACTCGTCCCGGATGGCGCCCGGAACCGGGCCCGGCACACCGCCCGGGCCTGCGAAAGGTGTTGGCGAGGTGGGTGGGCAAGGTGGTTCAGGTGTGGGGAAGTTGGCTGAAAATAAAAGCCGTCAGCACGACTGTCCCACCGCGACGGGGGCGTACGCCGGGGGCGGGCGGGGGCGGACGGCACTGTAGTTTCCCGGCCACCCTCAGCGAGCCGCCGCTGCTCGGCGCGGGGGCGTGCGCCCCGCCCCCGGGCCCCGGCGCGCGGCGGCCGGGGGGCCGGTCACGCTCCGGAGCCGGCCGCGTCGCGGGGTGTCCGAAAGCATTGCGCGGCCCGGCGCCGGTAGGGCATGCTGCACGGTCACGGCGCCGACGCAGGGTTTCAGGGGTGGCACGCACCGTCCCTGGGAACCGGCCACCCGACGCCGTACCCTGGAGGTGGAACCACCGGAAGGGCGAAGGATCTTCTCCGCTTCTCCGTGAGCACCTCCATCACGACACACTCACGAGGTTTCCTCACTGACCCACCGCTGAGGCTCCGATGGCTGGACACGAGTTTCCCGAACCAGCGGATCGCAGGCGACTCGTCGACCCCACGTCCCCGCCGCCCGACCCGGCCGAGGACGCGGGCGTCTCGTGCGACCCCGCCTTCCAGCACGGCGTCGTCGTCGGCTTCGACGGCTCGACGTCGAGTGAGCGGGCCCTGGCGTACGCCGTGGGGATGGCCCGGCGGTCGGGCTCCGGGCTGATCATCGTGCACGTCGCCAACCGGCTGCCGACCACGGTCTGGGCCGGCTGCGAGCCGCCCGCCCTGGTCGACGTCCCCGATCACAGCACCGAGGTCCTGGGGCTGGAGCTGTCCTGCGCCGAGCACCTGTCGGACGTGCCGTGGGTGCTGCTGGAGCGCGGCGGCGACATCTGTCACGAGCTGGAGGAGGTCGGCCGCGAGTACGCGGCGGACGCCATCGTCGTGGGCACCACGCACGGGCTGCTGGGCCGCCTCTTCGGCTCCGTCTCCGGCCGGCTGGCGCGCCGGGCCCAGCGGCCGGTGATCGTCATCCCCTAGCCCGGCGCGCCCGCTCACCGGGGATTCACCAAATTCATCCGCCCCGGCGGGTGGATTGTGCGTTTGTGATGGGCATAAAGGTGACGTCGACCACGGTCGACCGAGCTTGAGCCGCTCGGCGGGAGGTGACGGACCCGCCGACGGCTTCTCCCCGCCGGCGTAATGGGCGACGCCGGCGCGCATGGCGGCCCCCGGGGGTGCGTATGGTGGCACGCACCCCGGGGGCCGCCGCGTGACGTCTCAGGCCCTGTGACGTCTCACGCCACGGGTCACTCCACGGTGACGGACTTCGCCAGGTTGCGCGGCTTGTCGATGTCCCGGCCGAGGGCCAGCGCCGTGTGGTACGCGAGCAGCTGGAGCGGGATGCCCATCAGCACCGGGTCCAGCTCGGGCTCGTTGCGCGGCACCACGATGGTGTCGTCGGCCTTCGGCTGCTCCTCGTGCGCCACGGCCAGGATGCGGCCGTCGCGGGCCTTGATCTCCTCCAGCGTGGCGCGGTTCTTGTCCAGCAGCTCGTCGGTCGGGATGATCGCCACCGTCGGCACGGCGGGCTCGATCAGCGCCAGCGGGCCGTGCTTGAGCTCGGACGCCGGATACGCCTCGGCGTGGATGTAGGAGACCTCCTTCAGCTTCAGGGACGCCTCCTTGGCCACCGGGAAGCCGCGCACCCGGCCGACGAACATCATGCTCTTCGACTCGGCGAACTCGGCCGCGATCTTGGCGATGCGTTCCTCGTCCCGGAGGATCTCCGCGATCTGCTCGGGCAGCTTCCGCAGGCCGTCGATGATCCGCTTGCCGTCCGCCACCGACAGGTCGCGGATGCGGCCGAGGTGGAGGGCGAGCAGCGCGAAGGCGACGGCGGTGTTGGTGAAGCACTTGGTGGACACCACGCACACCTCGGGCCCGGCGTGGACGTAGACGCCGCCGTCCGTCTCGCGGGCGATCGCGGAGCCGACCACGTTGACCACGCCCAGCACCATGGCGCCCTTGCGCTTGAGCTCCTGGACGGCGGCCAGGGTGTCGTACGTCTCGCCGGACTGGCTCACCGCGATGTAGAGCGTCTCGGGGTCCACCACGGCGTTCCGGTAGCGGAACTCGCTGGCCGGCTCGGCGTCGGCCGGGATGCGGGCCAGCTCCTCGATGAGCTGGGCGCCGATCAGGCCCGCGTGGTAGGCCGAGCCGCAGCCGAGAATCTTCACCCGGCGGACGCCGCGCGCGGCGCGGGCGTCGAGGTTGAGGCCGCCGAGCCGGACCGTGGCGAACCGGTCGTCGATCCGGCCGCGCAGCACCCGGTCGACGGCGTCGGGCTGCTCCGCGATCTCCTTGTGCATGTACGTGTCGTGGCCGCCCATGTCGTAGCTCTCGGCCTCCCACTCCACGGTGGTGGGGGAGGCGGCGGTACGGCTGCCGTCGGTGGTGTACGTGCGGTAGTCGTCGGCCTTGATGGTGGCCATCTCGCCGTCGTCCAGGGTGATCACCTGGCGGGTGTGGCTGATGAGCGCGGCCACGTCGGAGGCGACGAACATCTCCTTCTCGCCGATGCCCAGCACGACGGGCGAGCCGTTGCGGGCGACCACGATGCGGTCGGGGAAGTCGGCGTGCAGCACGGCGATGCCGTAGGTGCCCTCGATGTAGCGCAGCGCCTCGCGGACCTTCTCCTCCAGCGTCTGCGCCTGGGCCCGGCCGATCAGGTGGGCCAGGACCTCGGTGTCGGTGTCGGAGGCCAGCTCCACGCCGTCGGCGGTGAGCTTGGCGCGCAGCTCGGCGGAGTTGTCGATGATGCCGTTGTGCACGACGGCGACCTTGCCGGAGCCGTCGAGGTGCGGGTGGGCGTTGTCGTCGTTGGGCGCGCCGTGGGTGGCCCAGCGGGTGTGCGCGATGCCGCACGTGCCGGAGAACCGGGCCGGTACCTTGCCCTCCAGCTCCCGCACGCGTCCGGCGTTCTTGACGGTCTTCAGACCGCCGCCCCTGCCGCTGCTGTGGATGGCGATGCCGGCCGAGTCGTAGCCCCGGTACTCCAGCCGCTGGAGCCCCTCCAGAAGGAGGGGGGCCACATCTCGTTTGCCGATATATCCGACGATCCCGCACATAGGCGTTCCTCCTGCTGCTGGTCTCTTGGGTCCCGCTCTCGGCGCGCTCAGCCGTACACGATCCGCCTGAGCTGCCGCAGCGACAGCCCGGGCGGGGCCACCGCGCGACGCGGCAGCTCCTCCGCGATCCGCTCGAAGATCGCCTCGTTGGTCAGCCCCCGGGCCCGCAGCTCCCGGTGCCGCCTCCGGACGAACTCCTCGGTGGTCTCGTCGAAGTACGCGAGAACGTCGAGGACCACCCGTGCGGCCTCGCCCCGCGCCAGCGGGGTGCTGCGGACCAGGTGATCCACGAGGTCGTCGTGGAGCGTACGGCGTTCGAGCACTCCTCGATACTGCGGAGCCGGGATGCTTTTCGCAACAATCCTGCCCGATATCGGGCACAGGCGTGTCGCCGGGCCTCTCAGAGGATGTCGATCGCCGGGTTGCCCGGCCGCAGCCACTGGGTGGCGCCGAGGAGGTCCGTGACGCGCTCGGCCTCGACCGCCCCGAGCGTGCTGACAGTGCTGCCCAGTTCTCCGGCGATGTGCCGGCACTCGCGCGAGAGGGTCGAGCCCTGTTCGGCGAAGCGGACGGACGCGTGGGAGAGGGCGTCGCCGCTGCCGAGGCCCGCGTCGTTCAGCGCGTTCACCACGGCGCCCATCTCCAGGGCGGGCCGGCCGGCCGTCTCCGCCACCCGCGCGAGGCGCGCGGCGTCGTCCCCGATCGGCCTCAGCTCACCCTCCCGGACCACGAGGTCCGGGGCGGGAGCGGAGCCGCCGCCCGTGCCGTCCCGCCGCTCCCCCGCGTCTGATGTCACGTCAGCCTCCCGTCGGTCGCCGCCACGGTAACAGAGCGCGGTCCGCCGCTCACGGCGGAGCCGCGGTCACCCCACGCCCAGCTCGCGCGCGATCAGCATGCGCTGGACCTCGCTCGTGCCCTCCCCGATCTCCAGGATCTTCGCGTCGCGCCACATCCGCGCCACCGGGAACTCGTTCATGAAGCCGTAGCCGCCGTGGATCTGGGTGGCCTCGCGGGCGTTCGTCACGGCCACGTCCGAGGAGTGGAGCTTCGCGATGGCCGCCGCCTTCTTGAAGGGCTCGCCGGCCATCAGGCGGGAGGCCGCGTCGCGCCAGGCGGCGCGGGACGTGTGGACGCGGGCCTCCATGTCGGCCAGCTTGAACTGGATGGCCTGGTTGGCGGCGATCGGGCGGCCGAAGGCCGTGCGGGTGCGGGCGTAGGCGAGGGACTCGTCCACGCAGCCCTGGGCGAGGCCCGTGGAGAGTGCCGAGATCGCGATGCGGCCCTCGTCGAGGATGCGCAGGAACTGGGCGTAGCCGCGGCCCTCCTCGCCCAGCAGGTTGGCGGCGGGGACGCGGACGTCGGCGAGGGACAGCTCGTGGGTGTCCGAGGCGTTCCAGCCGACCTTGGAGTAGGGCGGCGCGACCGTGAGGCCGGGGGTGCCGGCCGGGACGATGATCGTGGAGATCAGCGGCGAGGAGTCCGGCCCGCGGCCGGTGACGGCGGTGACCGTGATCAGGCCGGTGATGTCGGTGCCGGAGTTGGTGATGAAGCTCTTGGTGCCGTTGATGACCCACGTGTCGCCGTCCCGCACGGCCGTGGTGGCGGTGCCGCTCGCGTCCGAGCCGCAGCCGGGCTCGGTCAGGCCGAACGCGCCCAGCATCTCGCCCGCGCACAGGCGCGGCAGCCACTGCCGCTTCTGCTCCTCGGTGCCGAAGCGGTGGATCGGCATGGCGCCCAGCGAGACGGCCGCCTCCAGGGTGATGGCGACCGAGGAGTCGACGCGGGCCAGCTCCTCCAGGGCCAGGCACAGCGCGAGGTAGTCGCCGCCCATGCCGCCGTACTCCTCGGGGAACGGGAGGCCGAAGAGACCCATCCTGCCCATCTCCCGGACGATCTCGTACGGGAACGTGTGGCGCTCGTAGTGCTCGGCGATCCGGGGGGCCACGACGTCGTGCGCGAACGCCTCGACGGTCCGGCGGAGTTCCTCGTGCTCGGGCGACAGGCGGTGGTCCACGTCATTCCTCCGGTGGGGAGAGTGCGCGCACGGTGCGGGACGGGCTGGGCCGGCCGAGGTGACCGGCCAGCCAGCGACTGGTGGCGGCGAGCCGGCGCAGGTCGACGCCGGTCTCGATGCCGAGGCCGTCGAGCATCCACAGCAGGTCCTCCGTGGCGAGGTTGCCGGTGGCGCTCTTGGCGAACGGGCAGCCGCCGAGCCCGCCGGCCGAGGCGTCGACAGTGGTGACGCCGTGCTGGAGGGCGGCCAGGGTGTTGGCGAGCGCCTGCCCGTAGGTGTCGTGGAAGTGGACGGCGAGCCGGCCGGTGGGGATGCCCGCCTCGTTGAGGGCGGTGAGCAGCGCGGTGACGCGGCCAGGAGTGGCGACGCCGATGGTGTCGCCGAGGCTCAGCTCCGCGCAGCCGAGGTCGAACAGGCGGCGGGCCACGCGGACCACCTGGTCGACGGGGACCTCGCCCTCCCAGGGGTCGCCGAAGCACATCGACAGATAGCCGCGCACCGGCACCCCGGCGTCGACGGCCCGCGCGACCACGGGGGTGAACATGACGAGCGACTCGTCCACCGTGCGGTTGAGGTTGGCCCGGGAGAACGACTCGGTGGCGCTGGCGAAGACGGCGACCTCGCGGGCGCCGAGGGCCAGGGCGCGGTCCAGGCCGCGCTCGTTGGGGACCAGGACCGGCAGCCGGACGCCGCCGAGGTCGCGCAGGAGCGGGAACAGCTCCTCGGCGTCGGCCAGTTGGGGCACCCACCGGGGGTGGACGAAGCTGGTGGCCTCGATGGTGGTGAGCCCGGCGTCGGCCAGCCGGTGGATGAACTCGGCCTTGACGGCGACCGGGACGACGGCGGGCTCGTTCTGCAGGCCGTCCCGCGGGCCGACCTCGTGGACGCGGACCCGGGGCGGGTACCCGGGCGGATACGGGCGCGGGCCCGGGGGCGTGCCGGGATCGGTCATCACGTCTCCTCGGGGGTGACCCGGGCCAGGACCTGGTCGATGGCGACCGCGGTGCCGACGGCCACGTCGAGGCCGGTGACGGTCCCGTCGTGCGGGGCGGCGATGACGTGCTCCATCTTCATCGCCTCGACCACCAGCACGGTCTGGCCGGCCGTCACCTTCTCGCCCACCGCCGCCTTGACGACGGTGACGGTACCGGGCATCGGGGCCGTCAGCGTGTCGGCACCCGCCGCCCGGTCGCCGCCCGCGGCGGCCACCGGGTCGTGGCCGTGCACGTGCCAGGCGTCGCCGTCCCGGCCGAGCCAGTGACCGGCGGCGGTGGCGGCGTGGGCGAAGCCGTGCGCGGCGCCGGCGAACTCGACGCGCACCAGGTCCCCGCCGGGGCCGCCGAGCAACCGGGCCGGAACGGGCGGCCCGTCGCCGACGCGGACCTCCCCGGGCCGCACCCGGACCGTGACCGGCTCCCGGCCGGGCACCCGCAGCCGGTGCGCGGTCCAGGCGGGCTCGCCGCCCAGCCGCCAGCCCGACGGCACGGCGAACGGGTCGGTCCAGCCCCCGGCACCGGGGCGCGGCTCCAGGGCGGCGTGCCGCAGCAGCGCCGCCGCCGCGTACACCTCGTCCGGCACCCCGGTGGGGACCAGCGAGGCGGCGGCGGCGTCGATGAGGCCGGTGTCCATGTCGCCCGAGAGGACGTCGGGGTGGGCGAGCAGGCGGCGCAGGAAGCCGGTGTTGGTGTCGACGCCGAGGACGGTGGTGCGGGCGAGCGCGGCGCGCAGGCGGCGCAGGGCGGTGGCGCGGTCGGGGCCGTGCGCGACGACCTTGGCGAGCATCGGGTCGTAGGCGGTGGACACCTCGGCCCCGGGGGCCAGGCCCGAGTCGACGCGGACGCCCTCGCCGGCGGGCTCGCGCAGCAGCAGGACCGGTCCGGCCGAGGGCAGGAAGTCGATCCGGCCGCCGCCGTCCGCGACGCGGGCGGTCTCGGCGCAGATCCTGGCCTCGACGGCGTGCCCGGTGGTGACGATGTCGTCCTGGGCGAACGGCAGCGGCTCGCCCGCCGCGATGCGGAGCTGCCACTCGACCAGGTCGAGCCCGGTGATCAGCTCGGTGACCGGGTGTTCGACCTGGAGCCGGGTGTTCATCTCCATGAACCAGTGGGTGGCGGGGTCGGCGCCCGGCACGATGAACTCCACGGTGCCCGCGCCCCGGTAGCCGCAGGCCCGGGCCGCGCGCACGGCGGCGGCGCCCATCGCGGCCCGGGTGGCGGCGTCGAGCAGCGGGCTCGGGGCCTCCTCGACGACCTTCTGGTGCCGCCGCTGGAGGGAGCACTCGCGCTCCCCGAGGTGGACGACGGTGCCGTGGCCGTCGGCCAGGATCTGGATCTCGATGTGCCGGGGCCGGTCGATCCACCGCTCGACCAGCAGCGTGTCGTCGCCGAAGGAGGCCAGGGCCTCGCGGCGGGCGCCGGCGATCTGCTCCTCCAGCCCGGCCGCGTCCCGGACCAGCCGCATGCCCTTGCCGCCGCCGCCCGCCGAGGGCTTGAGCAGCACGGGCATGCCCATGGCGCGGGCGGCGTCCGCCAGGCCGTCCCCGTGCGCCCCCGGCACCACGGGGACGCCCGCGGCGCGGACGGTCTCCTTGGCGCGGATCTTGTCGCCCATCACCTCGATCGCCCCGGCGGGCGGTCCGATGAACGTCAGTCCGGCGTCGGTGACGGCGCGGGCGAACGCGGCGTTCTCGGCGAGGAAGCCGTAGCCGGGGTGCACGGCCCCGGCGCCGGTCCTGGCCGCCGCCGCCAGCAGCCGGGCGGTCGACAGGTAGCTCTCGGCGGCCGGGGCCGGGCCGATGCGCACGGCGGTGTCGGCCTCGGCCACATGCGCCGCGCCGGCGTCGGCGTCGCTGTAGACCGCGACCGAGGCGATGCCGAGGCGGCGCAGGGTGCGGATGACGCGGACGGCGATCTCGCCGCGGTTGGCGATGAGCACCTTCTCGAACAAGGTCCCCTCCCTCACATCCGGAAGACGCCGTGACTCGTGGCGGGCAGCGGCGCGTTGGCGCAGGCGGTCAGGGCGAGGCCGAGCACGGCGCGGGTCTCCAGCGGGTCGATCACGCCGTCGTCCCAGAGGCGGGCCGTCGCGTAGTAGGCGCTGCCCTGCTCCTCGTACCGGGCGCGGATCGGCGCCTTGAACGCCTCCTCGTCCTGCGCGCTCCACTCCTCGCCCTCGGCGAGCTGGTCGCGCTTGACGGTGGCGAGGACGGCGGCGGCCTGCTCGCCGCCCATCACGGAGATCTTGGCGTTGGGCCACATCCACAGGAACCGCGGCGAGTACGCCCGGCCGCACATCGAGTAGTTGCCCGCGCCGTAGGAGCCGCCGACGACGACCGTCAGCTTGGGCACGCGGGCGCAGGCCACGGCCGTCACCATCTTGGCGCCGTGCTTGGCGATGCCGCCCGCCTCGTAGGCGCGGCCGACCATGAACCCCGAGATGTTCTGCAGGAAGAGCAGCGGGATGCCGCGCTGGTCGCACAGCTCGACGAAGTGCGCGCCCTTCTGGGCGGATTCGGAGAACAGGATGCCGTTGTTCGCCACGATCCCGACCGGGTGACCGTGCAGGCGGGCGAAGCCGGTGACCAGGGTGGTGCCGAACTCGGCCTTGAACTCCTGGAAGCGGGAGCCGTCCACCAGCCGGGCGATCACCTCGCGCACGTCGTACGCGGTCCGCGGGTCGGCCGGGACCACGCCGTACAGCCCGGCCGGGTCGACCGCGGGCTCCTCGGCCGGGCGCACGGTCCACGGCAGCGGCCCGCGCGCGGGCAGGGTGGCGACGATGGAGCGGACGATGCGCAGGGCGTGCGCGTCGTCCTCGGCGAGGTGGTCGGTGACGCCGGAGACCCGGGCGTGCACCTCGCCGCCGCCCAGCTCCTCGGCGGTGACCACCTCCCCGGTGGCGGCCTTCACCAGCGGCGGGCCGCCGAGGAAGATGGTGCCCTGGCCGCGCACGATGACCGCCTCGTCGCTCATCGCCGGCACGTACGCGCCGCCCGCCGTGCAGGAGCCGAGGACGGCGGCGATCTGCGGAATGCCCGCGGCGGACATCCGGGCCTGGTTGTAGAAGATGCGCCCGAAGTGCTCGCGGTCGGGGAAGACCTCGTCCTGGAGCGGGAGGAACGCGCCGCCCGAGTCGACCAGGTAGAGGCAGGGCAGCCGGTTCTCCAGGGCGACTTCCTGGGCGCGCAGATGCTTCTTGACGGTCATCGGGTAATACGTGCCGCCCTTGACGGTCGCGTCGTTCGCCACGATCACCGTCTCGCGCCCGCTCACCCGGCCGATCCCGGCGATGACCCCGGCGGCCGGGGCCTGGCCGTCATACATCCCGTGGGCGGCGAGCGGCGCCAGCTCCAGGAACGGGGAGCCGGGGTCGAGGAGGGCGTCCACCCGGTCGCGCGGCAGCAGCTTGCCGCGCGCGGTGTGCCGGGCGCGGGCGCGCTCGCCGCCGCCGAGGCGGGCGGCGGCGAGCTTCTCGCGCAGCCGGGCGGCCAGCTCGCGGTGCGCGGCCTCGTTGGCCCGGAAGGTGTCGGACGCCGGATCGGCGGTGCTGGTCAGCGTCGGTGCCTGCCCCATGCCCCACAGGTTAACGCTCGCTAACCGCCGTGTCTACAATGGGGTCTCATGACCACCACCTCGGCCGCCGGCCCCGCCTCGCCCCGCCGGGAGCAGATCCTCCGCGAGGCATCCCGGCTCTTCGCCGAACGCGGCTTCCACGGCGTCGGCGTGGACGAGATAGGCGCCGCGGTCGGGATCAGCGGCCCGGCGCTCTACCGGCACTTCACCGGCAAGGACGCGATGCTGACCGAGCTGCTCGTCGGGATCAGCAGCCGGCTCCTGGACGGCGGGCGCCGCCGCGTCGAGGAGGCCGCGGCGGCCGGGCTGCCCGCCGGGGCCGCGTTGGACTCCCTGATCGGCGGGCACATCGACTTCGCGCTGGACGACCGCGCGCTGATCACGCTGCACGACCGGGAGCTCGACCGGCTGCCCGAGGCCGAGCGGAAGCGGGTGCGGCAGCTCCAGCGGCAGTACGTGGAGCTGTGGGTGGCGGCGGTGCGGAGGGTGCACACCGGGCTGCCCGAGGACCAGGCGCGCACGTGCGTGCACGCGGTCTTCGGCCTGCTGAACTCCACGCCGCACCTCTTCCGGCCCAGCTCGCTCCCCGACCGGGCCGCGACGGCCGCGCTGCTGCACCGCATGGCCCGCGGCGCCTTCGCCGCGGCGGCCGGCCCGGCGGACGAGCCGGACCGGCCGGGGGACCCCGGCCCTAGGCCGTGAGCTCCTGGCGCAGCGCGTCGCGGAGCCGGGCCGCGCGCTCGGTGACCTCCGTCGGGCCCAGCTCCATCGCCCGGGTGCACCACGTGCCGCCGCCCGCCAGGTCGCCCCGGCGCGAGGCCAGCAGCGCCAGCCGCAGCGCCGCCCGGCCGTGACCGGCCTCGGCCGCCCGGGTCCACCACAGCGCCGCCTCCGGCTCGCTGCCCTCGCGCGCCAGCAGCAGCCCGAGGTTGAACGCCCCGTTGCTGCTGCCCGCCTCGGCCGCCGCCCGGTACCAGTGCGCCGCCTCGACGACGTCGCCGCGCGCCGCCGCGCACATGCCCAGGCGGACCTGGGCGCGCCGGTGCCCCTGGCCGGCCGCGCGGGCGTACCACTCCTCGTGCTCCGCCTCCGCGCCGCCGCGCCGCTCCAGCAGCACGGCCAGCCGGAACGCGCCCTCCACGCTGCCGCCCTCGGCGGCCCGCCGCAGCCACTCCTCGGCCCGCGCCTGCTCCGCCCCGGACCCGCCGGTCCGCAGCAGGCCGACCGCGATCTGCAGCGCGGCCTCCGCGTGCCCGGCGGCGGCGGCCTGCTCGTACCAGTGCCGCGCCTGCTTCTCCTCACCGCGCCCGGCGTGCAGGATGCCCAGGTTGAACGCCGCGTCCACGCTGCCCGCCTCGGCGGCCTTCAGGAACCACGGCTCGGCCCCCGACGCGTCGCCGCGCTGGAGCAGCAGGACGGCCAGCGCGTTGGCCGCCTCCCGGTGCCCGGCGTACGCCGCGTGCCGGTACCACTGCTCGGCCTGCGCCATGCGGCCCTGCGCGGAGCAGAGCAGCGCGAGGTTGAACGCGCCGTTGACGTCGCCCGCGTCCACCGCCGCGCGGTACCAGCGCTGCGCCTCCTGCCGCTCGCCGCGCTGCGCGTGCAGCGCGCCGAGCGCGTTGGCCGCCGGGCCGTCGCCGTCCCGGGCCGCCCGGCGCCACCACCGCTCGGCACCGGCCTCGTCGCCCGCGTCGCGCAGCAGGAAGCCGAGCGCGCTGGCGGCACGCGCCTCGCCCGCCTCGGCGGCGTCCAGGTACCAGCGGCCCGCCTCGGTCGTCTCGCCGCGCTCCTCCAGCAGCGCGCCCAGCCGCAGCGCGGCGCGCCGGTGGCCGCGGGCCGCCGCCTGGTGGAACCACGGCTCGGCCGCGGCGACGTCCTGCTCGGCGGTCAGGCAGCCGTACCGGTACGCCGCCTCGCGGTGACCGCGCTCGGCCGCCGCGCGGAACCACGCCGCGGCGCCGGGGGCGCCGCGGTGGTCGAGCAGGTCGGCGAGGGCGTAGGCGCCGGAGGGGTGGCCCGACTCGGCGGCCTGCCGCAGCCAGTACTCGGCGGCGACCTCGTCACCGCGCTCGCGGTGATGCCGGCCCAGGGCGTGCGCCGCGGCGGCGGAACCCGCGACCGCGGCGATCCGCCACCACTCGGCGGCCTCGTCGATCCGGCCCGACTGGTGGAGGAGAACGCCCAGGTTGTTGGCGGCCGACCGCTCACCGTCGGCCGCGGCGGCGCGCAGCGGCGCCTCGGCACGGTCCAAGTCGCCAAGACGCAGCAGCCGCGCACCCTCCCGCGCGGCCGCATGGCTGCTCTCGAACCTTGCCATGTCCCCCATAAGGTCCATAGTGGCACCACCTGAAACCTGCGTACACCTGGTATACCGCAGCCCGTGAAGTAACTTCAGCGGTTTGTCGACTTCCCGATATGGATACATCCAAACACAGTTCCGGCGGCCGTCGACCGGCTTCCGGCCGGATCCGGGAAGCGCCCTGACGCGGCGTCGCATCACAGCAGGTCAGCGCCCACTTCTGCGCAAATGCCGAACAGATGCCCAAGGTTGACGAAATGGGACGAGGGGTCCGCGAGTCACCCGGACTCGCGGACCCCTCGTCATCACCGTGCTGACGGACGGGGCTTGGGGACGCTAGGCGCCGCCGTCACCTCCGTCGCCACCGTCGCCACCGTCACCGCCATCGCCGCCGTCCCCGCCGTCCTCCAGCTCGGACAGCCGGTTGAGCGCCTCCTCCAGCCGCGCCTGGGCGTCGCCGTACGCCTGCCAGTCGCCCTCGGCGAGGGCGTCCTGACCGTCCTGCCACGCCTCCTGCGCGTCGCGCACGGCCGCTTCGAGCGTGGCGTCGCCCGCCGGTGGCGGTTCCTCGCCCTCGTCCGGCGGCGGCGGGTCCTCCTCGCCCGTGTCCTCGCCGGACTCGGGCACCTCGAAGACCGCGTCGAGGGCCTCGTCGAGCGACTCCTCGAAGACGATCGTCTCGCCGTAGGCGACGAGCACCCGTTGCAGCAGCGGATAGTCCTGGCCGGCGCCGCGGACGTAGACCGGCTCGACGTACAGCAGGCCGCCCTCCAGCGGGACCGTCAGCAGGTTGCCGTACTCGACCTCGGAGTCCCCGCGTCTCAGCAGGTTGATCGACTCGGCGATGTCGGGATCGGAGTTGAACCGGCTCTGCACCTGCTGGGGACCCCACACCGTCGTGGTGGACGGCAGGGTGAGGATCCGCATCGTGCCGTAGTCCTCGCTTCTGGCGTCCGCCTCGACCGCCATGTACGCGGACAGCGTGTCCCGGCCGAGCGGCGTGAACGTCGTCGTCAGCGAGAAGACCTGCTCCTCCTGATCCGGCATCTTCATGCTGAGGTAGTACGGCGGGACGGTCTGGCCCTGGTGGGTCGGGTCGTCCGGCACCTCCCAGCGCTCCGAACCGCTGTAGAACTGCGCCGCGTTGTCCACGTGGTACCGCTGGAGCAGATCACGCTGGACCTTGAACAGGTCCTGCGGGTACCGCAGATGGTCCATCAGCTCGTCGCTGATCTGGTCCTTGTCCTGGACCACGTCCGGGAAGGCCGACCGCCAGGTCTGCAGCACCGGGTCTTCCTCGTCCCACTCGTACAGCACGATCTCGCCCGAGTAGGCGTCGACGGTGGCCTTCACCGAGTTCCGGATGTAGTTGACCCGGTTCTCCTGGGCGATGACCTCGCCCTGGGTCTCCGTCAGGGACGTCTCGGTGACGTCGCCCAGCGTGGTCCGCGCCGAGTACGGATAGCCGTTGGTCGTGGTGTAGGCGTCCACGATCCACAGGATCCTGCCGTCCACCACCGCCGGATACGGGTCGCCGTCGATGGTCAGCCAGGGGGCCACCGCCTCGACGCGCTCCTTGGGCGTGCGGTTGTACAGGATGCGCGAGTCGCCGCCGATCGCCCCGGAGTAGAGGATCTGCGGCTCGCCCATCGTCAGCGCGTAGGCGGCGCGGTTGAACCAGTTCCCCAGGCTGACCCCGGAGTCGCCCTGGTAGCTGTACTCGACCTCGCCGTCCTCGCCCGCGTAGTCGATCTCCTGCTGCGGGCCGCCGACGATCGAGTACTGCGTGGTGTACTCGCCGAAGTAGATCCGCGGCTCGTACTCGCCCAGCTCGCCCGTGGGCGGCAGGTCCCGCTCGGTGAAGAGCGGCTGGCCGTCCTCCACCTCGGTGCCGCTGGCGGCGACCATGCCGAAGCCGTGCGTGTAGCGGAAGTGCTCGTTGATCCAGTTCCGCTCGGGGATCTGGTTGACGTTCATCTCCCGGAGGCCGACCACGGTGTCCTGGTCGCCGTTCTCCGTCGGGTACCGGTCGACGTCCAGCGCGGCGGGGAACTGGTAGTACCCGCGCACCTGCTGGATCTGCTGGAACGCGGGCGAGACGACGCTCGGGTCCAGCAGCCGGATGCTGGCCGTGGTGGACACGGCGTCGCGCAGGGTTTCCGGCTCCGCCTCGCTGGTGCCGGAATAGTCCTCGATCTGGGCGTCCGCGATGTCGTACGCCTCTTTCGTGGCCTCCATGTGCTTCTGGATGTACTCGGTCTCCTTGGCCTGCTCGTTCGGCCGGACCTGGAACTGCTGCACCAGCGCCGGGTAGACGCCGCCGATGAGCACCGCCGAGAGCACCATGAGGCCGAGCCCGATCACCGGGAGCTGCCAGCCGCGCCGCCAGAGCGTGGCGAAGAACAGCACGGCGCAGATCGCCGCGATGATCGTCAGGATCGTCTTGGCCGGCAGATAGGCGTTCGCGTCGACGTACCGCAGGCCGGTCCAGCCCTCGGCGTTGCGGAAGTCGCCGCTCTTGAGCGCCAGACCGTACCGGTCGAACCAGTACGCCACGGCCTTCAGCGCCACGAACAGGCCGAGCAGCACCGACAGATGCCCGGTGGCCGACTGCGTGATGCGGCTGCCGGGCGTGGTCAGCCGGATGCCGCCGTACAGGTAGTGCGTCAGCGCGGCGGCCAGCGTGGACAGGACGACGACGGCGAAGCCGAAGCCGAGCAGGAAGCGGTAGAACGGATAGTCGAACGAGAAGAACCCGACGTCCATCCCGAACTGCGGGTCCTCCACCCCGAACGACGTCCCGTTCACCCACGCCAGCCACGTGCGCCACTGGCCGGCGGCCGATCCGCCCGCGATCAGGCCGATCAGGAGCGAGATGCCCAGCAGCACCCACCGCTTGTACGGCGCGATGCTCATCCGGTACCGGTCGAGATTCTGCTGCTCCATCGACATGGCGCTCAGCGGCGGGCGCAGCCGGTGGGCCAGCCAGATGTTGAACCCGATGGCGAACGTCATCACGGCGCCGAACACGGCGAACATCGTCGCGCGCGTCACCAGCTCCGTCCGGTACACGCTCGTGTAATCGACCGAGCGATACCAGAGCCAGTCCGTCCAGAAACCGGCGAACATCGCGAAGAGAATGGCCAGTCCGGCCAGAATCGCCGCCGTGATCAACAGGGACTTGGCACCTCTCGGCGGGCGTCCGACACTGAACCGCGGCCCGCCCGGACCTCTGGGACCTCTTGGCCCGTTCGGACCATGGGGGCGGCCCGAGCCCCGGTCCGGCATCTGGAAAGCCAACGCGCGCACCTCAACGATTCGGCAGTGTTCGAAGGCAAGCAGGCCAGGAATCGGCCCACTCGCCTAACTTACTCAAGCTTTACTCGGTTCCCGTTTTCGGGGTATGAGACGGCACGATATGCCCATGGACAACACTCCCGACGTACCCGACCTCGCGCGGACGGCCGCCGCGCCACTGACCAGGGCCGTGCTCGACATCGACGAATACGCCGCCGGGCTGGGCTGGGACCGCCCGGCGCAGCTCTTCGCCCTGGTCGACACGGCGCGGCTGCGCGCCGAGGAGCCGGGCCTGGCCGAGCAGCTCGACATCCAGGGCGACAGCGGCCTGACCCCCGTGGAGCAGGACGAGCTGCCCGACGGACTGCCCCTCGACGAGTTCCTCGCGACGATCGCCTGGCCGGACGCGGTGGCGGGCTGCGCCCTGACCGTGGAGCGCGTGATACTGCCGCCGTCGGCCGAGGCCGCCATCCCCGAGGGCCTGCCCGGGCCCGAGCTGGCCACGTGGGTCGCGGAGCACCCGGAGCGGCAGGAGGTGCGGATGACCGTGGCGGTGCTGCGGGACGGTCAGCGCGAGTCGGCCATCCGGCTGCGGGAGAAGGACGCGGCGACCGAGGTGCTGACCGGCGCCGGGCTCGTGCCCGGCCTGGCCGACGCGCTCGCCGCGACGTTCGAGGGGTAGCCGCCCGGCCGCGCGGTCACTCCGTCTCGCACAGCGTCAGCTCGTCCAGGTTCTCCGCGCGGATGTCGGCGAGCGCGGCCAGGGCGTCGTCCAGCGAGCCGACCCGGACCAGGGTCAGCCCGTCGGGCACGCTCTCGGCCGCCGTCGCGCAGTTCTCCTCGGGCGTCAGGAAGAACTCCGCGCCGGCCTCCCTGGCCGCGATCGTCTTCATCGTCACGCCGCCGATGGGACCGACCGCCCCGTCGGCGTCGATGGTGCCGGTGCCCGCCACGAAGGCGCCGCCGGTCAGGTCCTCCGGCCCCAGCTTGTCCACCAGCCCCAGAGCGAACATCAGACCGGCGCTCGGGCCGCCGACGTCGGCCAGCTCGATGTCTATCCGGAACGGGAACGTGTGGCTGACCCCGGCCTGTATCCCGACGATGGCCCGCTGGTCGTCGGGCGCCTCGGCCGTGGTGATGACGACGTCCTCGGTGTCCGACGGCAGGTCCTCGCCCGCCTCCTGCGCCGCCTGCACCTGCTCGGCGGGGACGATCGTGAAGACGGTCTCCTCGCCCGGCTCGTGCTCGGTCACCAGCTCGGCGACCTGGCCGGGCTCGGAGACCTTCGTGCCGTCCACGGCGACGATCGCGTCGCCGGCGTGCAGCCGGCCCTCGGCCGGGCTGTCCTTGACCACGGCGGCGACGATCGTCTGCTCCCCGACCTCGTACTCCAGCTCGCGCAGGGCGGCGACCTTGGCGGTCTCCTGCGACCGGCTGAACTCCTCGGCGTTCTGCTGCCGCACCTCGTCGGCCGAGACGTTCTCCGGGTACAGCGTCTCGTGCGGCACCACGGCGTGGTCGTCGGACAGCCAGCCGGCGACGGCCTCCAGCAGGTTCATCCGGTAACTCACCCCGGTGACGCGCACGGTCGTCATGTTGAGGTGCCCGGACGTCTCATAGGTCTGCGCGCCCTCGATGTTCAGCACGGGCTCGCCGTCGTGCTCCCCCAGCGTGTTCACCGTGGGGCCGGGAGACATCTCCGCGTACGGCACCTCGATGAGAACTCCGGCGCAGAGCAGACCTATGAGCAGCAGAGTCGACGTCAGCAGCGTCGCGGTCCGGCGTGGCATGCCTTGACAGTACGTGACCGCACTGTCAGCCGTCCGCCGGGGCCCGCTCCATCGCGGCCCGGAACGCCTCGTACCCACGCACGCCCGCGGCGTCCGCGACCCCACCCCCATGGGAGCCGCGTCGGGTGGCCCACATGCTCCACACCCCGGCCACCACAGCCCCGGCGACGGGGATCAACAGCCATACGAGAACCGACATGACCTACCTCCCACCTCGGCGACGTACTCCAACGCTCCGCCGGTGCAACGCACCGCGCAACCGGAGTAGTGCCCGTCCGGACGAACTTTTTCCTGCGGATACCACGATCGGCGGCGACCAATCAGCGAACAGCGAGACCCGCCGCCCCCACGTCGGAGGCCGGGCCCGTCAGCAAGCGCCCACCCTCCCCCAGACTCCGTCCGGGGGCACCCCCACCTCGGGTGTCTGAGGCCGTCAGCAAGCCCCCACCCATTCGGTGGTGCCGTCGGCGAAGGTTTGGTGTTTCCAGATCGGGACCTGGTGTTTCAGGTCGTCGATCAGGCGGCGGGTGGCTTCGAAGGCTTCGCCCCGGTGGGCGCAGGAGACCGCGACCACCACCGCCAGGTCGCCGATGGCCAGCTCCCCGACGCGGTGCACGGCGGCCAGCGCGATCACCGGGAAGTCCTTCGCGACCGCCTCGGCCACCCGCCGCAGCTCGGCCTCCGCACCGGGGTGCGCCGAATAGGCCAGCGCGGTGACGGCCGCGCCGTCCGCGTGCCCGTCGTGGTCCCGGACGGTGCCGACGAACAGCGCCGTGCCGCCCGCCGACGCGTCGCCCACGGCCGCGAAGACCTCGTCCACCGAGAGCGGCGTGTCGCGGATCGCCAGGAGCCGGATGGGATCGGTCGTCATGCGCCCATCCTCCCTCATCGCCGCCGCGTCCGGCGGGCACGGCGGACCAGCGCGGCGGTGCCGACGAGGGCGACGGTCGCGCCCGCCGCGCCCAGGGTCGTGGCCGCGTCCTTGCGGCCGAGGCGGCGACCGGCGACGGTGTGCCGCCCGGCGACCTCGGCGAGCAGCTCGGCCAGCACCTCCTCGTTGCTCCAGCGCGGTCGCCAGCCCGCCTCGTACAGCTTGCTGCCGCTGACGACCCACGGGTGCATCGTGTACGCGAGGTCGCCCGCCGGGGACGGGGTGAGGCCGAGCCGGTGCAGCCGGGTCGCGGCGCCCAGCGCGACGGAGGACGGCAGCTCCATGCGGCGGATGCCGGACAGTTCCTCGACCTCCTCCTGCTCCAGCCAGCCGTCGCAGCCCACGGCCAGCTCGCCCTCGACGAGTTCCAGCGCGGCGAACTCCAGGGCGCTGACCAGGTCTTCGACGTGGCAGAACTGCCACCGCGGCCGGGAACCGGCGACCACCAGCAGCCGCGGCGACTCGAAGTACCGGGTGAGCGCGGTGTCGGTGCCGCCGACCAGGATGGCCGGGCGCAGCACCGTGACGTTCAGGCCCGGGTGGACGCGCGGCGCGCGGCGGGCGAGGCGTTCGATCTCCAGCAGGTCGCCCATGCACGTGGCGTCGGCGGTGGCGCGCAGCTCGGCGTCCTCGGCGAGCGGCACGGCGTTGTCCGGCAGCGCGCCGTAGACCATGGCGGAGGTGCACAGCACGACCCGGCGGACGCCCGCCGCGGCGGCGGCGGTCAGGACGGTCTGGGCGCCGCGCACGTTGTACGCGGTGCGGGCCGCGGGGTCGGCCTCCAGGTCCAGGTCGAGCGCCAGGTGGACCACGACGTCGACCGGTCCGGCCGTCTCGCGGTCGCGGCCGTCGAGCGCGGTGGCGTCGCGGGCGGCACCCGCGGTGCGGAGCAGATCGGCGATGGCCGGGTCGCGGACGTCGAGCGTGTGCCACTCGGCGCCCTTGACGTCGCCGAGGCGCTCGTCGAGGGCGAGGACCCGTTTGACGTCGGCGGCGGCAAGCAGCCGCTCGATGAGCAGTGCTCCGACGCCCGACGCCGCTCCGGTGACCGCGACGGTCAGCGGGGCGCCGGGGCCGTTTCGCGCTGCGCGAACGGCTGGCTCCGGGGAACTCACAAGACCTCTCCAGCGGTTGTTTCGGTACGACGTGCGCAGGCCCATCCTGCCTGAGAGGTGTCTAGGCTGGAGGCACAGACCAGCGATTCGCAGGCACGTTGGTTCCGTCCGACGACACACACCCGAGGATTCCCGTGAGTGACTTCCCATTCGGATTCGGCATCCCGGAGGAGCCGGACGACGGCGAATCCGGCGAGAAGAGGGACGGCGGTCAGGGCCCGGTGGACAACCCGCTGGCCGCCATGTTCGGCTTCGGCGCGGGCGGCCCCGGCGGGATGAACCCGAAGGATCTGGGCGCCGCGTTCCAGCAGCTCGGGCAGATGCTGTCGTACGAGGGCGGCCCGGTGAACTGGGACCTGGCCAGGACGGTGGCCCGGCAGACGGTCGCGCAGGGCGCGCAGGACGGTTCGCGGGACGCCAGCGTGGGGGCGCACGACCGCTCGCAGGTCGAGGAGGCCGTCCGGCTGGCCGACCTGTGGCTGGACGGTGTGACCTCCCTGCCGTCGGGCGCGGGCACGGCGGTGGCGTGGAGCCGCGCCGAGTGGGTGGAGGCGACGCTGCCGGTGTGGCGCGAGCTGGTCGACCCGGTGGCCGAGCGGGTCGGGGCGGCGATGGGGAACGTGCTGCCCGAGGAGATGCAGGCCATGGCCGGGCCGCTGCTGGGCATGATGCGCTCGATGGGCGGCGCCATGTTCGGCACGCAGATCGGGCAGGCCGTGGGCGTGCTCGCGGGCGAGGTCGTGGGCTCGACGGACGTGGGGCTGCCGCTGGGCCCGGCGGGCAAGGCGGCGCTGCTGCCGCAGAACGTGACGGCGTTCGGCGCGGGCCTGGGCATCCCGCAGGAGGAGGTGCGGCTGTACTTGGCACTGCGCGAGGCCGCGCACCAGCGGCTGTTCGCGCACGTGCCGTGGCTGCGGTCGCATCTGTTCGGCGCGGTCGACGGGTACGCGCGGGGCATCCAGGTGGACACCGCGAAGCTGGAGGACCTGGTCGGACAGCTCGACCCGACACGGCCCGAGGAGTTGCAGGAGAAGCTCCAGCAGGGGCTGTTCCAGCCGGAGGACACGCCGCAGCAGAAGGCGGCGCTGGCCCGGCTGGAGACGGCGCTGGCGCTGGTGGAGGGCTGGGTGGACGCGGTGGTGCACGCCGCGGCCGAGCCGCACCTGCCGTCGGCCTCCGCGCTGCGGGAGACGCTGCGGCGGCGCCGGGCGACGGGCGGGCCCGCCGAGCAGACGTTCGCCACGCTGATCGGGCTGGAGCTGCGGCCCCGGCGACTGCGGGACGCGGCGCGGCTGTGGGCGTCGCTGACGGACGCGCGCGGCACGCAGGGGCGGGACGCGCTGTGGGCGCACCCGGACATGCTGCCGACCGCGGACGACCTGGACGACCCGGACGGCTTCGTCCACCGCGAGCAGCTCGACTTCTCGGAGCTGGACCGGATGCTCGACGGCGACGAGCGGGACGGGAAGCGCGACCCGGAGAGCGAGAAGGACCAGGAGGAGGACCGGAAGAAGGACGACAAGGACGACAAGGACGAGGACGGGCCCGGCGCCGAGGGCGGCCGGGACGGCACGTGAGCCTGCACGGGGACGCGGCGCGGGTGCTGCGGGAGTGGACGGCGCCCGACGCCGCGCAGGACGAGCTGCGGCGGGCGTACGAGGCCCATCTCGCCGCGTACCCGGACGGAATGTGGAAGGCGTGCGCGGCCGGGCACATCACGGCCAGCGCGATCGTGGTGGACCCGGTGGGCGGCCGGGTGCTGCTGACCCTGCACGCGAAGCTGGGCAAGTGGCTCCAGACCGGCGGGCACTGCGAGCCCCCGGACACGTCGCTGGCCGGGGCGGCGCTGCGCGAGGCCACCGAGGAGTCGGGCATCGAGGGGCTGCGGCTGCTGCCGCGGCCCGTGGCGCTGGACCGGCACCGCACGCCGTGCGCGACGCATCTGGACGTCCAGTACGCCGCGCTGGCGCCGCCCGGCGCGACGGAGGCGATCAGCGACGAGTCGCTCGACCTGCGCTGGTTCGCCTTCGACGAGGTGGCGGACGTGGCGGACCCGTCGGTGGTCCGCCTCCTGACCCGCACCCGCGCGCTGCTCTGAGCCGCGCGCCGCGGGCTCGCGGACGCGCCCGCCGCGTCCGCGCCCGCGTTACCTCGGGCCCCAGGCGCCGCCCTGGCCGAGGCCGGGCGCGCCCTGCCCGGGGCGGAGCTGCGCGCGCAGCAGGTCGCCCGCGGCGGTCAGGGTGGGCGGCAGCATCTCGCTGGGCTGCACGACGACGTGCCCGTCGCCCATGAAGCTCAGCTCCCAGCCCTCGCCCGTGTTGCCGCGGCGGCGCCAGATCGGCTTGCTGCTGGTCTGGGCCTGCATCTGCACCCGGAGCGAGGAGGACCAGGCCACCACGGCGTCCGCGTCCGCGTTGCAGTACCGGTCGGGGGTGACCCGCATCGCCAGCGGGCGCCCGGAGGTGGTGATGGCGACCTTGCCCTGTCCGCTGATGTTGAGGTTGTACGCGCCCACGCCGGGGATGCCGTACTGGCTCTCGACGGAGACGACGTCCCAGTGCAGGTGGGCGTCGAGGGCGAGGACATAGGAGCTGTCCACGGTCAGGCCCTCGTGGTCGACGTCGAGGACGTGCACGTTCTGCGCGAGGTTGGCGAAGTAGATCGAGCCCTGGCCGAAGCAGCGCATCAGCGGCAGCACCTCGCCGGCCATGCGCTGGCGGCGGCGCTGCCCGGGCGGCTGGTACTCGCCGTCGAACTCGACCATGCCCTCGAAGGCGACCATGCTGCCCGCCCGGGCGACCACGTCCTCGCCGCGGCTGAGATTCACCCGCAGCATGTGCTCGCCCTGGGGGGCGAACCGGTCCTGGGACTGGTTCACGGTGTTGTTGAAGATGGGACTCTGCATGCCCGGCACTCCCCCGTCAGTTCTGCTGGCCCTGAGTGAGCCGGTCGGTGCTGTCCTCGCTCGGCTGCACGATCACAAAACCCTGGCCCGAGAAGGCCAGTTGGAACGCCTCGCCGCTGCCGCGGCCGACCAGCGAGGACGCCTTGAAGCTGCGCTTGCCCTCGACGCGCAGGCCGGTGGACCAGGCGACCAGGGCGTCCGGGTCGACGCAGGTCTCACCGGACTGCGCGCAGTCCACGACGATGGGCATCCCGCGGCTGGTGATGGCGACCCAGCCGGTGCCGGAGATCCCGAGGTTGAACAGGCCCTGCCCGGCGAACTTGGCTATGCCCTTCACCCGCTGCACGCCCCATTCGAGGTGGGCGTCGAAGGCGAGGACGTTGGTGGCGTTGACCGAGATGTTCTCGTTGGCCAGGGGGAGGCACACCACGTCGGCGCCGTAGTCGGCGAGGTAGAGCAGGCCGTCGCCGTGGCAGCGCATCAGCGGGACGCTCTCGCCGGTCATGCGGCCGGCGAAGGCCTGCCGCAGCGCCGACGGGTTCGACTCGTACTGGACGTAGCCCTCGTAGGCGATCATCGAACCGGCCCTGGCGAACAGGTCGTTGCCGGTCTGCATGGTGACCCTGGCCATGGCCGGGCCGTGGTTCTCCATGCGGGCGGTGGGGGCGGCCGGGGCGTACCCGGCGATCATGCGCTGATCCATCACGGGCTCCCGTCAGATCTCGTAGGGCTGGACGATCGCGAAGTTCCCCGGGGCGCCGCGGAACTGGAGCTGGGTGGTCTCGCCGGTGTGGCCCGGATAGGCGTGCCGGCGCAGCCGCACCTGGTTGGCGACGAGCACCTGGGCCGCGGAGGACCAGGCGATCACGGCGTTGGCGTCGGCGAAGGTCATGGGAGTGACCGGCAGGACGAGCGGCTCGCCCCTGGTGGTGAGCACCAGGGTGCCGTGGCCGCGGAACTCCATGGCGAACAGCACCCCGCCCGGCAGGCCGTGGCCCTCGATGCGGCGCACGTCGAACTCCAGGGACTCGTCGAAGGCGAGCACGCGCTGGGCGGAGACGCACAGGGCGTCGCCCTGGAGCTCGACGGGGTGGAGGCGGGTGGCCTGCTCCGCCAGGTAGACCTGGCCGCTGCCGGTGCAGCGCATGAGGGAGGGCAGGCCCTCGCCGGTGAGCTTGCTCTTGACCCGGTTCATGAGGCCGGCGCCCTTGAAGCCGAAGTCCACATCGCCCTGGTACAGAACCATGCTGCCCTGGCGGGCGAGGACCGGTCGGCCGTCGAGGCCGAGGTCGGCCCGCACGAGCTGCGGGTTCTGCAGGCTCCAGCGCTGCCGCTCGGCGGAGCCCCGGTACTTGCTGAGCACGGCGCCCATGCCGCCGGCGGGGGCGGCGGGCTGCTGGAGTCCTGGCTGCGGCGGCGCGCCGGGCCCGGGCACGGGGGCGCCGGGCGGGAACGCCTGCTGCGGCGGGACGGGCGGCTGCCCGTACGGCGCGGGGGCGGGCGCCGTACGGGC